>NZ_VOQX01000041.1:0-43376 GCF_016643525.1 Pantoea sp. Morm
TAGAGTAATCAAAGCATCTTTTTCACCAATGCGCTATTCATGGCGAAGCGGCAGACAAAAAGAACCCCAGCAAGGAATAGTGAAGAGGAATGCGGCCTTGAAAAATTTATATAAACAAATCAATGCATTACAGCATGGCAATCATTTTAACCTTGCACATAACTGTATATTATCACAGTATTCCTGTGTGTTTTTATGCCGTCAGGACCCCCTGCAGGTCCCCCTGAGTGACTGCGGCGCGAGGTAACATAAATGGCTTACTACAGTATCGAAAAAAGAGCGACATCTAAGGGCGAAATCAAATATCGCTGTACCGTCGGTGTAAAGAAAGACGGTGTAATAATTTTCCGGGAGCGCCAGACCTTTTCAAAGCAAGCAGCTGCCAAAAGCTGGGGAGTGATGCGTGTTGCGGACATTGAACAGAATGGCGTTCCTTCTGCCAATACGCAGCAAGCCACCACCTTTGGCGAACTATTAGACCTTTATACAAAACATCCAAACATCAAGTTTGGTAAGAGTAAAAGTTGGTCGTTGAACCTTATCCGCCGTTGTGAAATCTCAGAAATCGCCTTATCGGAATTTACGACAAATACATTCATTGAACACGCCAGATTGCGTGAGGCGCAGGGCGCTGGCCCATCCACTATCAGAAATGATATCGCTTTCATCGGCTCGGTGCTGAGTTCTGCTGAACCCATGTTTAATTTAAGAGTTGATCTGCAGTGTTACCAGCAAGCGAAGTATCAGCTTCAAAAGTTAGGTATGACCGCAAGTTCCCAAAAAAGGAGCCGCCGCCCCACTCAGGATGAAACTAACGCTCTTCTGATAGCCCTTGAGACACGCTCGCGCCGTTCTAATCTAAAAATCCCTTTCCATCGTATTTTTCTTTTTTCGATTCTCTCATGCATGCGGATTGGTGAGGTAACAAGTTTACGGTGGGATGATATTGAACATAAGCAAAAGGCCATACTTGTTCGTGATCGAAAGCACCCCAGAAAAAAGCTTGGCAATCACATGTATGTGGCATTGCTCGGTGAAGCTTGGGATATCGTCATGGAGCAACCGAGGACCAGCGAACTGATATTTCCATTTAAACATAAGCGGATATCAATCGTATTTGGAGAAGAAAGAAACAAGCTGGGTATCGAGGATTTACGCTACCATGACCTACGCAGGGAGGGTGCAAGTCGCTTATTTGAAGCGGGCTTTGTTCTGGAGGAAGTTGCCCAGGTGACAGGGCATCGTTCATTGAAAACGCTATGGCAGATTTACACAGAGCTTTATCCACGGTCACTTCATGATCGATATAAAGCGCTTCAGGAGAGCCGCGGCAACCCCTCAACTCCGCCTATAAATCCAACTGAAATTATTGGTGACTAAATAGCGAGGAACACGCAAAGGCTTGCAGGATTTTCACAACTTTGCGTGTCTAAACTTCCCCAGCATTCACATAAGCTATTGACTTAAATTTGTATCAGAATGGCGACTCATCATTACCTTGCAGTGCTGTGATTTCATGCGTCACAACACCGACAATCGCAATGTCTTCCAGCAGATCGCTTTCCAGAATCATTCCTTCATCCGTGATGACGCGGCGAGGATGCAAAAAAATCTGTGCCCATTCCAGAAAACCCGACATGTCCAGCAAGACGGTATCGCCGCTTTGCGGCATCCTCATCGCATCAACAATACATGTCCGCCCTTTCAGTTCCCTGACGAAGCATGACCGGCTCGTTGGCAATATCTGATGAAGCGGCTGCATTACAAACGTCACTTCGCAACGGGTAGGTCCGAATACCTTGTGGTGTATGCCGGTGACAGCATTTCTCGCTTCATCGCCCAGGATTTCTGTATGCCCTGTCCTGCGAACCATAGTTTACCCTTCCCGCTTTGGTTGAGCCCGTCAACAACACGCATCAGCGCCTCGCTGTTAGGCTGTGGCTGAAATTCATCAAACAGATTGAGCTGTGCGACGCCCTGACTGAAAAAATCGCCCAGCATCACACCTGCTTTCATGTAACGGTGGCCGTCAAGCCAGATGCGGTCCAGCGCCTCCATAGCGACGCGGATGATGTCGCGGGAGTCATTGGACGGGGTCAGCAGCTTGCCCATCGCCTGATTGCCGTAAAACACCTCATCCACCGCGTGCGGGCTGGTTCTGACAAACACGGCAATCTGGCGGCAGTACTGACGCTCTCCGCGCAGCTTCTCAGCAGCTCTCGCTGCGAAATTGCATACGGCCTCGCGCATATCCTCGTATTTCGTTATCCGGCTGCCGAACGAACGAGAACAGACGATTTGCTGCTTTGTCGGCGCAAACTCTTCCAGCTCAAGGCACGGCTCTCCGCGCAGCTCCCTGACAGTTCTTTCAAGCACAACGTTAAAATGCTTCCTGATTATCCAGGTGCTCTGCTCTGCCAGGTCTTTCGCGGTTTCAATGCCCATCGCATTAAGCTTCTTGCTGATGCGCCGGCCAACACCCCAGACATCCTCAACCGGTACCAGCGCCATGAGTTTGCGCTGGCGCTCAACATTGGACAGATCAACAACGCCGCCGGTCTGCGTCCACTTTTTGGCCGCGTGATTAGCCAGCTTCGCCAGCGTCTTGGTCTGCGCGATGCCGACGCCCACGGTCAGGTGCGTTTCACGATATACGCGCTCGCGAATCTCGCGCCCGTATTCCTCCAGCGGCTTATAACGGCGCATGCCCGTCAGGTTCATGAAAGCTTCGTCAATCGAGTAGATTTCAACTGCTGGCGCCATATCCTCCAGCGTGGTCATCACCCTGTTGCTCATGTCGGCGTAAAGTGCGTAGTTAGAGCTGAACACCTGCACTTTGTGCCGACGCAGTTCATCCTTCATCTTGAAAAAGGGATCGCCCATTTTGATGCCGATTTTTTTTGCTTCTGCCGAGCGCGCGATAACGCAGCCGTCATTGTTGCTAAGCACAACTACAGGCCTTCCGCGCAGGTCTGGTCTGAACACCGTTTCGCAGCTGGCGTAGAACGAGTTAACGTCCACGAGCGCGAACATCTACTGGCCTATATTTTTTATTGCGTGACGGACCACGCCGAACACTTCGAACTGATCGGCATCATCGATAGGAATTATGGAGTGTGCCGAATTCATCGGCTTGAGATGCAGGAAGGGGCGCAGCATCAGCTGCTTCACGGTGAATTCACCGGCGAGGGAGGCAACGACAACATCGCCATGACCGGCTTTAAGTGAGCTGTCTACAACCAGCATGTCGCCATCGTTGATGCCCCCCTCAATCATCGAATCCCCGCTAACCTTGATGAAATAGGTCGCGCTGGGATGTTGCACCAGAAGGTTGTTGAGGTCGATCCGCTGCTCAACGTAGTCCTGCGCAGGCGATGGGAAGCCGCATGGCACGCGACTTACATAGAGTGGCAACTCCAGAATGGCGCGGATTTCCGCTGGTCTTAAAAGCTCCATTTTCGTGTTCTCAAAAAGTTACTGTATATAAATACAGTAATATCAATCACTGGAAATGATCAAGCCGCAGCGGTGGAGGTTTTTGTAAAGTCGTTGGTGATGATAGATATTTTTTCTTTGTAGCTGTCACGATTTTATGTGTCTGTCCCCATAAAGTGCTTAATCATGAGTAAAAGATAATCAGTAGTATCTATCCCCTTCAGACACTGTATTGTGGTGAAGCCAGCACGACTGGCATTCTGGATTTCCCTTCCCCTTGAACGAATTCATGCCTGTGTAACGCAGGCTTTTTTGTGTCTGTCTGTAACTCGAAGCATATGGAATTCGCATAACTGCATTAAGTCAGGTGCAACCGACCTGAACAGGTATATGATGAGCAAGTGACACAGCAATGCTGCTGCGTTCGAGAGTAGATACCAGTTAGCCCACCTCGGTGGGCTTTTTTTGTATCCGCCCTCAAGATAACTAGCGAGAAGCCGTTAACAAGCTGTGCGCAGGATTGCGCGACATAACCATAACGACAACAGGTATACGCTGGTTGGCCCGCTTTCGTGCGGGCTTTTTTTGTAATGTACTAATTGATAAGCTATTCTTAAACTCGTCTCTCACCGAGACTTCTATACCGCATTGGAAGTGTCAGGCACAGGATTGATGCCGCCCGAATATCCGTTCGGGCTTTTTTTCACCTGCCGCTTGGCTGCACCTCCAGCAGCATCCTACCCTTACCATACCCACCCCGTAGCTCGCTTGAGATGGGCGCGGACTACCCATGCCCCGTCGCCGGGGCTTTTTTATGCGTCCAGACCGTCGATAGCTTTCATGCGCTGCTGTAGCTCGGATATCGCTGAGTTTTGATTATCAACTATTCCTGATAGCTCTTTTATCGCTTCGACCAGCAAGCCAACTGTGTCGCCATATGCCACTGCCAAAGCATCAGGAATCACCTCTCCTTTTTTATAATCATTAACGTCATTTTTCAGGGTGTAAGGCCCGGTATTGAATACAGCTTCAGGCAGTACACCCTGTAAATCCTGAGCGATGAGACCCGTGAATGGCATCCCGTCCCTTTTACCGGTGTAGCCTGTTAGTGTTTTAACTTTACCCAAAGCACCGGTTATAACTTCCAGACTGTCCTTGAAGCGCCTGTCTGAGCCATTTGTCCACGTGCCTGATGCATATGCATTACCGTTATTCTGAAAACGGAAATCCCATGTATTACCGCCCTGGATGCACTGGATAAGAGCATATGTAGATGTCCCTACTAACTCCCTTACACTGAACGTTGCCTGAAGCGCAGTGCTTTGAATCTGGCTGGATACCACCCCACCAGAGTTAACCTGCCCGCTGGTACTGCCTCGGGTTGTATTTATGCCATTAAACCCCGGTGAATAATAAGTATTTGGCGCGCTGGCAGATTGCACGTTGATATTGCTTGAAATTGTGCCGCCAGTTTTGTTATTTATAGTCCCGAGCCTCGAATCGTCCCCAGCTGCAACTGTGTTTGATGTAGTGCCTACAGATTTAGTTGCTGAGTCACCCAAGCCAAGATTTGTGCGGGCAACCCCCTTATCGGTTAGATCATTAAGGTTCTGTGCCTTATCAAGCTTGTTTCCAAACTGCGTTGCCATGTATCCCCAGCTCGGGCCGGTAAAAGTCGTGCGGTCCGGACGCGTTACTGTAACTGACTGATCGCTGCTATAAATCTTCTGCCAGTTCTGAAAGTCCAGAATGCGGCCGCGCGCAACCTGTGCGAAGTCATTGAGGATTTTTTGCGTGATCGCAACCTGCAGTGATGCTGGTACGGCGTTCCAGGCGAGACCTGAAGTTGTTGGCCCGTCAAACGCAACGGCCAGTGTCAGCTGTGTGTCAGACGTAACCGTAGATGCCACCAGCGTGTATGGTGCGCCGCCAACGGTAACGTAAACGAAATCACCCGGCTTGAGCTCTGTGGTAAAACTGGTTCCGGTTCCGGTGACGGTTGCTGAGTTATTTGTTAAAGCGATAGTGCCTGCTGACATGGTTTTCTCCGGGCAATAAAAAACCCGGCTCGGGGGCCGGGTGTCATTGATATTAATAATCAAACTCATTTAATAAATTAATTCGATCAATTCGATCTAATTAATTCACTTAAACATTGATTTGATGCATGATTCTATTTGCGCATCACCATATAAATGGAATTTTTAAATGAAAATTAATATCATTTTACTCGCTTCAATACTGGCTATCTCTGGGTGCTCATCAAGCAAGCCGCCAATTTGTAATAACAAAGCAAAGATAGGCAACTCTGTGTATGACATTCCTGTATTCAAAAAGGAATACGGGCGTTATCTGGCTGGCTATCCATTTTATACATGGACTGATAAGACCGATTTCGTTGATACCGAAGTATGCGACAAATTAAACCCCTAATGCTTGGCGGTAGTATGTGTCGTAAACATTTGTATCAATAACTCCGGGTGGTCCCATTGACGCACCCGGAGGTGCGCCGGAAGGATTGCTGTATTCGCTAGCCGCATATAAATCGCCACCTGATGCCTCATATACGCCCTGACTGTTCAGCCCGGCACTATAGCAGTTAAATCGCTGTTGTCCTGTTGAGGGGTTTTGAGGGTCCCACGGGTAATTAACGAGTACAGAACCACCTGCAGTTATAGCCAGAGGCAATGATGAATTCCTTGCCCCGACGCTCATGGCTAACGGCAGACAATTATTGTGCCAGACAATCTGATTGTTCTGGTACATGAAAAAGCCACCTGGAGGAACATTCACCATCGTTTTCGAAAATATATAAATACGGCAGCCACCCATACTCATAGAGCCATTTTGAAGGCTTCTAAATCTTAGTGACCAGTATCCATTCTGATTAATCTCCTGCCATATAACATGATCAAACCCTGATGCTGATAAAGAGCGATGAAACGCTATGAACGGTGCGCCATAAGGTACTATCGTCTGCAAAACCTGGTCATAACCCGGTGTGATATCTATGACCTGAGTTAGGGATAAGGGTGTAAATGATGGGGCGATCTTGAAAATTGGTGGGTTTTTACTGTAATCGTTGTAAACAAACCCCTCATAGTTCGCGATGGTTGTTGCCGTGGCAAAAACTATTAGCTTGGGTGAAGGGCCCTCAACCCCTGACCAACTTACTGTTTGCCCCGAAACAGATACGCTCCCTGTTTTTTGGGTTGTTCCCTGGCTAACCGAGCCACCTACAAGACAGGCGTTTATGGTAAAACCAGGGTAGCTATAAGCCTTACTTCCCGTTCCAGAAATTACGGCTATATCTACAACAAAACCATAGCCCATGCTATTAACTGCATCATATGTCGTGCCATTGATATAAGCCGTAAACCCTGCTGGCATTATCTCGACGCCCCCATAGAACAAACTAATTGGCCGCTTGAGTTATACCAGGCGGCACCGCGATTATCTAAAATGAATCTACCCTGGCCTGATACCTGTCCATTAATCTCCAGGGTTCCTGCTTTACTGAAATTCCAGCCAACCTGACCAGCCAAATAGTTATTGGACTGAATGAAGCCGCCGATCATTGCGTTCGTGATCCACCCCTCTCCGATGAAAGCCTGGTTAATGAGCACCTGACCATCTTTGATGATGAACGGGGAGAATACGTTGTTACCGCTGCCGCTGGCGACCACGAACTGGTTTGCGTTTACCGCGAATCGCGTCACCACTTCACTGCCGTTGATGGTTACGGCCACGGACATGCCGGCATCGTAGTTGGTGCCGCCATATTTGATGCCAGCCTTCAGCGTATAGATAGCAGAGCCGCCACTGGCGTCAGCATAGGCCGTCATTTTCTCGGAGAGCGCTGCTTCCTGCTCATCGAATTTCGCAACCACATCCGTTCTCAGTTCTGCAACGGAACTCTGCGCATCAGCTGAAACCTTGATGGCCTGTAGAACGCCAGCAGCATTCTCTCCATAATTAGCCCACTGCTGTTCTACGTGGTCATAGTTAGCGAGGATTTCCTCAGCGAGAGCTTTCGGATCGGTGATTATTGGCTCAAGCAGCGCCTTTCCATCATCAGACTCAAGATAATCCTTAAATGAGTCCTCGATCAGGTCATTAGCGTTGACGTTAGACATGCCCGGCACAAACGCGGTCCAGTCACCGGTATTGCCGATTTTGTCCACCAGCCGTGCGCG
Organism: Pantoea sp. Morm; assembly: GCF_016643525.1. Classification (NCBI taxonomy): domain Bacteria; kingdom Pseudomonadati; phylum Pseudomonadota; class Gammaproteobacteria; order Enterobacterales; family Erwiniaceae; genus Pantoea; species Pantoea sp. Morm. The sequence goes on from NZ_VOQX01000041.1 coordinate 7,632, forward strand.
GTACCAGCGACGAACGCCAGCAGGCATCGGACCATGCTGATAGCTGACGCCGGGATATGGCACGTAAGCCAGAAACTGCGGGTTCATTCCGTCCGCTGTTGTGGCCACCTGAATTTCGGTGTAGGCCGTGTCACCGGCACCGTCAGGAAATGCCCAGGTCACGTCGATGGCCCATACCACATTGTCGGTCGCGAAGAGGTTTACCGGCGTGCCAGGCTTGCCGATCTTCCCGGTCAGCGGCGTGGAATCCGAATAGCCCCACGGTGATGACACTTCCGCCGCGTTGACGCCGCGCACGCGAACATCGTACACGCCGGTGTAGATTCCGCTGATGCTGAAGCCCTGCGCGCTGGTCTGGCTGACGTTAATCCAGTCCCCTTTGTCCTTGCGCCACTGTGCAACGTAGCTGATAGCCCCCTCGACACGGTCCCACGTAACCTGCATGCTGGCAACGGACAGCCCCTGCTCGACGAAGCTGATTTCCGAAACCTGAATGTTGGCCGGCGGTTTCAGCACGCTGATGGGCGTAACGGTGATTGGAGCTGGCTCAATGCGCACGCCATCATCGATATAGCGGTATTTGTTGGGGTCATGCTGCACGCCGGCGACCGTAAATGTGCCGTCGCCGTTGGCTGCAATCGATGTGACGCGGAAATACTGGATAGCCAGGTTATCACTGTCGATAGCCCATACCGCACCCGCTTCCGGCGTCATACGGAAGTTAGTGGATACAGTCACCGTCCGTTTGTCGCTGCTGACTGATGCAATGGTGCGGGTCTGCGCCGTACCGTCAGGCAGGTTAACCACCAGCCGATCGCCAGCTGCGTACTCAATGGCGCGGTCAAGCTTCACGCTGCGGCCATTTACCGCGCTGATGCGCCCGCCGTTCTGTCTCCCGCTGCGGAAAGGGTCGGCAACGCCGATTATCTCTGCCGGTATCGGAATGTAGCCATCCAGACCAACACCGAAGGAAATTGTGCCGTCTTTGGCATTGGACAGCAGCGCCCAGCGCCCGCGCCTGTGTGCCTCACTCTGTGACGTACAGCCAATGGCAGTGAGTGACATTTCCCGCACGTCATAGCGCGCCACCAGATCGGAATCGTAGACGCCTTCTACCGTGTCTGAGTAATGGTTTACCGGGTCTGAATAACTGACCTGACAGGAGGAATAGCGGTTTTTGTAGCTGCCGCCGGCGTAGGTGAACAGTCCATCGACCACGTTTGCAGCGTGGTAGACGAAATCGACATCAACATTGCCGTCGGCGTCCTCCTGCGGCACGTCAGCATTGACAAAAATCTGACTGTTGCCCCAGAAAGTAATGCCCCGGAAGATTGCCGCGATATCCTTCAGAACGGTATACGCGTCCTGCTGGCTCTGAATGAACACGTTACAGGTAAAGCGCGGCTCTGTTCCGCCGGCACCATCAGGCACCATCTGATCGCAGTACTGCGCGATAGAATAGAGCTCCCATTTATCGATCATGGACGCATCAACACGCGTGCCCATGCCATAAATCTTATCCAGTACCAGATCGTAGAAAATCCACGCCGGGTTGTTGGTATAGGCGTACTTGAAATCGCCCTGCCACACGCCGCTGTAGGTGCGGCTGACAGGATCGTATGTTGTCGGCACGCGAACCAGCTTGCCCTTCGGCTTGCAGGTTACTTTTGGGGCCTGACCATTAAACTGTGATGCATCGACCTCGATATACAGCAGCGCCGTATTGGGGCAACGCAGTTTGCTGTCAATGACCTCGGCGAACGAAAATACCTTGAACGCGTTGATCAGCTTGGAAGAGCTGGAATCGGCGGTAATACGGCGCACGCGGATTGACCATCCGGTGGTTGCCTTTGGCAGGTCTATGCGGTGATCGCGCTGATATTCAGACGTGGTTTTACCGTCGAACCGGCCATCCACTACCTGCACCCAGGAGCCGCCGTCTGTGGAGAGATCAATAGCATACTGAGTAACGGTGCCGACCATGTCGCCGTTGTCTTTGTACTGATACTGAACGGGCAGGCTCAGCTTGATGCGCACCGCGTCCAGCGAGAGATTGGAGTACTGGCGAGTCCAGGGCACGGACTGTGTAACGGTGACGCCGACGGAGAGCTCGTTATCGACCTCCGGCATGCCCTGAATGTAAGCCTGGTCCTGCGTGCCTTTACGCCAGTCCCATACCACGCCAGTGAAGTTGTAAGTGCCGTCATCGTTCGCCAGTTGCGTATCATTCAGGTAAATGTGCTGGGCGGTCAGATCGCCTTGAATCTCACCCTCTGAAATAGCCAGAACCATCTTCAGCTTAGCGACTGACAGCAGATCATCGGCCTGCTCTACCGGCGTGTGAGCGCTTCCGCCGCCGCCTTTGCCACCCTGAAAAATTGTCTCGCCGTCGATAAGTCGCATATTTCACCCATAAAAAAAGCCACCCGGAGGTGGCCTTGATGCTGACAGTCAGTTACTGCTGGTCGCTGGTATAGTTGCCAGCGCTGATTATTGCGCCGCCAATTTCACGCTGGCCGTAAAGCACCGGCACCGGGTAGCCCATCGCGACCGTGTTCACCGGTGCGCCAAAGGCATAGTTTGGTTTGTTGTCGGTACTGGATGACGCGCCGATGTTAAATTTTGGCTGCGGGGTTAGCATCTGCACTACGCCGCCCAGCAGCATGCTGATACCGATGCTGGTCAGCGCTGTGGTAGCCAGGCCGACAGCGGTCGTGGTACCGAGCGCCGCGCCGTAAGCAGCAAGTGACGCGCCGGCAGTAAAGAAGGCTGCAACGATAGCGACGGCACCAATGATTATCTGCAGCGTACCGCCGCGTTTAGAACCTTGGATGATAGGCTCCATTTCGAAATCCGACGCCGCTGAAGTCATATCAAATTCCTGCAATCCAATATTGTCTCTGCCGCTAAAGAAGGCGAAGCGCACGCCGTTGAGGTGTGCGTTTGAAACGTATTTTTTGAATCCCGGCACCTGAGAACACATGGCGCGGAGCAGTTCACGGAGATCGGCAACGTGGAACTGATGCACCGCACCAAACTTTTTCGCCATCGGGCCTTTCAGCCGCATTGTTTTAAGCATCCATCAATTCCTTACGGCGCACCACGCGCACGGTTCGGTTTCGCCAGTAATCACCATATGGGACACGGGTTGAAAGGTTTCCTGAGTTATGGTGCAGCATCAGGTTATCGCCAAGATAAATCGCCGCGTGGTTTGTCACCGGCGACTGGACGCGCATCATGATCATGTCACCCTTGCGCATCTCTGCAGGGTCAACCTGCACGAATCCCTCTGCCTGCCAGTTATCGTCGTAGCGGCTCTCTTTGCCGTCGAGCCACCACTCATAATCCACCGACCAGTTATTCAGCGTGATGCCGTGCTCCTGACGGTAATAATCCATGATCAGCGTCCAGCAATCGGCAAACCCCAGCACCCACGGTCGCCCGACAAGTTCACGTTCACCGCGTGGGCTGATTGTGCAGAAATCCCCGTCAGGCCAGGACATGATCCCCCACTCCACGCCGGAGTAATCACACTGCACCCGGTCAAGCTCTGAGGGAATCAGCTGCGGCACATCAGGGTGAGAGTGGATCACCATCAGAACGGTGCCCTGCTTTTCTGCAGCACGCTTCTCTTCAGGCGGAATGCAAAAATGCTCTATTGGATTGTCGGACGCGTTGGTGCACGGAATATATTCCTGCGCTCTGCCAATCTGCACGACCAGACCACAGGCTTCTTTTGGATACTCGGCGGCAACGTGCTCAGTGATGGCGGCCATAATTTTCTTACGCATGGCTATTTCCCCTGCAGGTTGGCCGCCGGAAAGCCGCCAAATGACAGCGGCTGATCTTCACCGAAACGCGCTTTGCAGTCGGCCAGGCGGCCACCGCACACATCTTTTGAAGGGTCATCGGTAGGCGTGCCGTCTTTGGCAAAGTACCGGTTTCCGGCATAGTCACATCCGGTGCCGGTGCGGTACCACCCGCGCATGCACCACGTGCACACCGGTGTGATCTGGCGCGATGGCAGCTGTAGGCTCTGAATATCAAACGGTGAACACAGCTCGAACTCCACGACAGCGCGCGTCTCCGTGGTTTTCGCGTTCACATAAAAAAGCTGCAGGCGCTCTTCCTGCGGATTAGCGTTCGGGTTTCCCTGCTCCCAGTTCGCCGCGTCCAGATATTTCGCCATCGTTGTGTGTATTTTCACTTTGGCTTTAACCAGATCGTCAAACTGCAGGCAGAGCGCAGTCACGTAATTTCCCACGTTACCGACAGAAAGCTTTGGCGTTGGCTGTGAGCCTGAGCTGTTCATTTCGAGGCCTGTCAGCTCATAAGGATGCGGGTCGTACTCATTACCCTGCCAGATAATCGACGGAAGGTTATCTGCTGCAAAGGATTTCCATCCTTCGGTTGCCAGGTTGTACGCATGAAACCTTAGTACAGTGTCCATGCCGAATGCTGTGCCATCAACCTCGATCAGCTGCACCAGACTACCCGGCTCCAGTTGCTGAATGTCCTGCGTGAAGCTCATAATTCACCCAATAAAAAAGGGCGCTAAGCGCCCTGTTGATTATCGTGACACGTCACGGTGCAAACGCCTGCTCGAATGTGAAGGCTATTTCCACGAAGTTACCGTTTATGAAGGCAGGCCGGATTGAATCCGATTTGATGCGATACAGCTTTTTCTCGCCCCACGGATTGACCCACCAGCAGGACGCCGTTACGTGGGCTTTGAGAAACGCACGAAGCAGTTCCATTTCTTCGCGTGTTCCGCTGCATGTAACGGGCCATGATTCCTGCGCATCGTTGATACCTACGCCTGCGATTTGCTTATAGCCCTCACCAAACTGAGCCTGCATCGTTGAAACGTTCAGCTCTTCGGTAGCACCGGTCCTGACGCACCAGCTAAACTCATCAATTGCCATAATTCACCTGAATGGTTGAGACGCTAACCGCCGCGATACAGTAACCCGCCGGGCAGGATTTCCTTTTTAAGCCGATCGGTGATGCTGGTCTGAATAATCCCCTGCAGCTGACGGGCGGTGTTCGCCGTATTTGCCGCGCTTGTTTCACCCGCTCCGCCGCCTTCAATGGTGACCGGCGCGCTGACTGAGATGCTCGTGCCCCCGCTTCCACCACCGGTGCCTATTGCCCTTACGCCCAGCGAACCATCCGCTGCGCGCGTGAGCGGCATGATGGCTTCCGGCCCGGCCTCCCCCATCAGGCCAGCGCCTTTGGCGAAGGCAAACAGCGTTGGCGAGCTGACCACTGATCCGCTGTACTGGCTCAGGTCGTGGGACTGGTATACGCCGCCTTTGGCGTTCAGTGTCAGGTTGTTGTAAGCCCCGCCGCTGAAAGAGTTGTTCGCCGTGCCGCCGCCAGCAGAGGCTGCACCGACCGCCGCGCCGCCAACAGAACTGACGATACCGCTGACCAGGTTAACTGCCGCCATCTGAAGCGCGACCTTTGCGATCATGCTGAGCACAGAACTGGCCCAGTCTTTCCAGCTGGCTTTGTTACCCATCAGCATGCTGGCAACATTATCCAGCGCGCTGTCCATGCTGCTGCTGACAACGCCAGCCGCCGCCGTTGAGTAATCCGACGATGCATCCAGCCAGTTCGCCAGGCCATCGCTGACGCCGCCCATCCAGTCCGACTGCATGGCGTCCATGCTTTTGTAATAGTCCTCCTGAATATTCAGGCGGTCCGACATGGCGCTGCTTAGCGCGCCAGTCTCGCGGTCGTATACCGATTTGGTTATGTCGCCAGACTGGTACTGCGCCTGCAGTTCACGCTGCTGATCGAGGAACTCACGCTCGATGTTAAGCCGCTCCTTCATGCGCTGCCGCGCTTTGTCACCGAGCCCTGCGCCCTGAACGTCGATATCGAGCGAGGACTGCGCGTTGCTGTTCTGCGCCTGCAGGTTTGCAACAAACGCGGCCACTTTGGCGTTTTCCTCATTGGCCTTTTTAACGGCGTTAAGGCGGTCCACCTCCTGCGCCAGATACTCAAGCCGCTTTTTCTGCGTCTCGTTAAGCCCCTGAAGCTTGCCGTCTGCGATGTCGAACTGCAGTTTCTGCTGCTCAGTTACCACGTTCACCTTTTTGCCCGTGGTATCGATAAGCTCAATCTGGCGCATGTAGCTGCGCTCGGTTGCTTTGAAGGCGGATTCCATCTTCGCAGCAGCGGTATCCGCTTTTTTGGCTGTCGGCTTGCCGTTCGTTTCTCCCGGTGCCAGACCAAAACTCAGCAGGGAGGATGCGGTATCAGGCGTAACGGATGGCGAAACGCTGATTTTTTTAGGCTGCTTGTTCAGCTCAGTAAGCCTGCCAGTCAGCGTGGCTATTTCATCAGATACGGCCTTAACGCTGTCGTCTTTCCCCAGCACCCAGCCGAGGAACGTCTGGCTGCCGTCATACATACCGTTACCACGGTCTTTGACGGTGCTGTTCAGATAGTCGATGCGGGCCTGAATCTGGTCCGGGTTGTTCATGTCAACGCGGTTGCCCAGCGCGGCCATGCGGTTACCAGACGATGCCGCAAGCTGGCCTGCGCCGGCGGCGGCTTTAATCAGCCACCCGGCAAGCTGCGCAACTTCGCTGACTAAATCGGCAATCCCCTGCAGGATTTTGGGGTCCGTAAGCACGGTGCGAATGTCTGAAAGTGAATTACTCAGCGGGCTCAGGTCAACGTGTGCCAGGACCGCCGCAATCTCCATCTTAAGACCCTTCACCTGCGCTTCCATGTCTTGGAACAGGTTGTTTACCTTAACCAGGTCATCAATGGACTGCGGGTCCGGCGCCACGCCGTAATCTTTCGCCATCTGAATAAACTGGTTCAGCTTGGCGTTGTTGTTATCAAACAGCGGCAGAAGCTTTGACAGGTCATTCCCGAGGCTTTCCAGGATGTTGACTTTGCCGGCATTGGTGCTGATTTTGCCCAGCGCCTCGCCGATCGCCAGCATCTGCTTGTCAGGCGATACCTTCGACAGCTTTTCAGCGGACAGGCCCAGCGCATTGAGCGCATCAACGGCTTCACCCGACTTATTCAGGACTGCGTCACCAATTTTATCGCTGAGGTCCTTGAATATGTCGGCCATGTTGTCGCCGGCGATGCCGGCTTTTTCCGCCGCAAACTGCCATGCAAGCAACTCCTGCGTGGAAATCTTCAGTGATTTGGCCCACTGGTCTGCCGCATTGATCTGCTCAGATGTGGACTTGAGCAGCGCAAACCCCGCGGTGCCTGCGCTGAGCGCCAGCGCCTGAACAGCGCCTCCCACAGATAGCAGCGCAGCTGACGTGGCCGCTGCATCTTTCTGAACCTGCCGGGACCATTTCTCAGACGCGCGCTGCGCTTTGTCCATACCGGAGGTGAAGCCGCCCACTTTGGCGATCAGGTCAATCGTCAGCGTACCGAGCGATTTGGAAGCCATTAACTTTTCTCCGGACAATAAAAAACCCGCCGAGGCGGGTATTTGTTATGGCGCGTTATAGGCAGCTTTTTATTGCTGAAACAAGTCTTTCCTTTGTTCCCCAGATATGGTCGCCATTATGGTAATAGACCACCTTGGAGCCCACTTTCTCATCATTAACGTCTGCCAAATATATGAAATCACGCAGGTAAACGGTATATCGTCCTTCAACATCTTTATCAGTCAGCCAGACGGAGGAAGGATTAGCCGCGAAAACCTGCTGCCAGCGCTTCTGTATGCATTGTGATGTTTCAGCTGCATTATGACGAGATGTATACGTACTATCAGGTCCGCTGTAGCTTCGACCATCTGCAATGCTAGTCATACAGCCCGTAAGAAATAAAACGCATGCCGCCAGAGATAATGATTTCCACATTAATAGAACCTCTCAATTAACAAGATAATTATCATACCATTGTCGTCTGAGGTTAATTGAAACCAAAGTTAATCCCAGCTGCCCATAGCTTCCTCAAGTGAGATAGGCTCATTTGCAGCGGTAACTTTAGTAAAGTGCTGAGTGAAGTCCGTCGGGCTGAATGGTGGCTTTTTCGGGTCCCTGTTCGCATTTGCGATGACACTGGCCACAACGCCAGCACCCCACTCAGTGCGCATCATCGGATTCAGGCTGCCGCACCTTTCCCGGTATTTTGCCCAGAGCTGCGACTCTTTGAAGCTGATCGCTTCGCGCGCTTCGGCGATGGTTCTACCGCCGATTCCGTTAAGGACGAGTTCGCACCAGAATTCATCTTCGGCGCTGAGCTCGTACTCTTTCCCAGATCGTTAACTTCCTTAATAGCTACCAGCAGTGCAATCGTCAGCTGTCCATCCAGAGAGCCACGTTCAGGGTCTGCTTCACCTGTGATATCCGCAACGGTAAACACCGGCTTTCCTTCTTCATCGCAGATTGATGCTGCAATACGGCCGGCAACTCCATCAATTTTGCCGCCCATCGCCATGACGTCATTCGTTGCCGTGTGGTACCCCATAGGGCGAACATAGACGGTCGCGGTCAGTTGCTTATCGCCCTGCTTCCAGGTGATTTCTTTCTCAACAGGCCGCCCGGTAAAGGCACCGTTTTTTTTAAGTGATTCAAGCGTCAGTTTCATTCTTTACCTGCAAAAGGGGCCGAAGCCCCGGATAAATTAAGAACCAGATTCAGCCTTCGGAATCCACGCGCCGGCGCCTGAACGCTGGATTGTGGCTGTGGTCTGCACCACGGTGTTAGCCTGAAAATCGAACGGGAAGTCGGCAACGTAACCTTTGAAAATGTACCAGGTTCGGTCGGATGGAAGATCGAGGCCGTCTACTGCGTCGGTATCACCTGCTGCCGCTACAGTCGGCGCTGATTCGCCATCAGACCAGCCAATGGCAAATACCAGATCGGTCTGGTCAGAGTTTTCAGCCAGATTGCTCAGCATAAGGTGACTTGCGTTTTTCGGGTCGGCATTGAGCGTTGCCGATGCCTGAGCAGGAGTTCGCAGACCCTTTTTAAAGGTTCGCGTGCTCTTCTCACTCAGGCAGGTATCTTCAATCTGATCCGCCGGGCTACTGCCCGGGTTGAATGCGGTAATGCATTCGATTTCGCTCACTGTGTTATTTGCAAACACATAGAGCTGCGTGCCCTGCGTTAATACAGACATGGTTATCTCCGGACGTAAAAAAGCCGGCTCATGGCCGGCTGGTTAGTAAGTGAGGTGATCAGCGCAGGACTATCCAGTCCACGTCAAACGAATAGCGGTACCGCTTCGTTTCATCATCGCGGCTTTGCCCACCCCAGCGCGTAATGTGCGCATGCGGCTCAATCGCGTTTCGCAGCGCCTCAGCAACCGCGATAGCTTCATCTGGCGTGTCGGCGTAGACGTCAACCTGCAGCGTAAATGCGTCCGCATCTGGCCGCTGGCCGAGGTAATTTTCCGGCCCACCGGTGATGTTTTGCCACACTGCATAGGGATAAACGACAGCGTCATCCTGCAGACCGAATGGATACAGGCGAAGCCGATCACCGCCAATCAGCGCGTTAACTTCAGCACTGGCAGAACATACCGGAAAAATAGGTGCTATCACGGCGGCACTCCTTTCTTGCGCGCACGGGCAATAGCCCGATCGATGGCTTTGGAATATTCAGAGGTGAAAGTCGCGACAACCTGATCGATGCTGTTTTCCGCCGCAGGCCGCATGAAGGGTTGCGCTTTCATTTTTTCGGTGCCGAACTCTATGAGGCGCCAGTGCGGCGTTGGTGAATTTGCTGATTTATCGGGATGTTTTTTCAGTACCGCGCCATATTGAACGCCCACACGAAAACCCAGATCACCTGTCCGGCGAAATAAACGACCATTCCAGCGCAGTGCAATGTTATCGGCAATACTCCTGCCTGTTCCGGGGTCGTCTATCCGTCTTGCATTTGATTTAGCCCTATCAGCAATGATGCCTGCGGCACGGCGAAGCGCGGATCGCCCCCCCTTACGACGCAGGTCATCACTGACTTCTTCAAGTTTTCCCAACAGCCCATCAACCCCAGAAAGGGTAAAATCCACGCCATCAGCCATTATTTACCCCCTCTGTACAGGGGAGCGTCAGATATTCCCGGCCACTGACAGGATCAGGAAGAACGCCTGCAATATTGAAAATTTTACCCCGAAAAACTATACGGTCTTTACTGCTTATCCCTTCCCGATACCGTATTGTTATCCGCGTTGTTATCTCGCTTTGTGTGGCCATAGCCGCAGAAAACTCACGCGCAGATGATGCGACAACTTCAGCCCAGACTGTCGCTATACGTTCCCAGCGTGGCACGGGTGCGCCCGTGACAGGGCTTTGCTCAAAAGCTGCCCGCTGAATAATTACGCGGTGTCGTAAACGACCAGCCTGCATAGCTTACCCCTGCGGTTTCCCGCTCAGATAGTTTTGTGATGATGGCTCAAGCGAAGCTATTTCTGATTCTTCACCCATTGCCTGACAGATGATAGCCACGAGTGCTTCATTGGATTCAGCCAGACGGTTTATCGCTTTTGTCTGCTCGGTCTGCGCGATCGTCTGCGCTTTGACCGCCGACAGCAGGTCGTTTACCAGTTGCTCTTTCATACGCAATTCGTGTCCACTTTTTTATCCATTCGCGCCGGGCGGCGCATCCGCTGCATGCCATATCACAACCCGTAAATTCGATAGGGTTGTAACAGTGCTTCTACAGCCAACGGCACTTCACTAATGACTTTTTCGGCAGCTGCTTCTCGATTTGAATACCAGTGCCCAATAAGCAGTAACATTGCCGTCCGGATATCATCATCAAGCAGCAGGCGATCAGCGTCTGACTCAAAACCGGGTGCAGCATTGGTTTCATAAAGCGTTCTGCGCGTCCAGGTTTCCACATAGCGCTTTGCCGCGCCGGTATAGATGCCCAGCAGATTGTCTTCACTGTCGTCATCATCATCGATACGGCAGTGTTGTCTGACCGTGGATAACTCAATCATCGGCAACACCTGAAAAAGCGGCCCGAAGGCCGCTGGGTTTATGGTTAGCTGCCCGAGCCAGTCAGGGAGCCAAATACAAACGCTTCCGGACGGTACACTGCCAGCGCAATTCGCTCTTCGCAGCGGATGGAGATCATGTTCTTTTCGAAGTCGTCGGAGTTCTCGGTAGAGATAACCACGTTGGCGTCTTCGCGATCGAACAACTGCGCACCTGAGTTGAAAGCCCCCGTCAGGAATTTACCCAGGAACTGAGCGGCTTCAGTGGCCACAACAGGCAGGCCCCAAAGGGTAGGCGTAGTAAGCTGCGCAGGATTTGCCAGGATGTAGCGCCCCAGCTCGTCTTTGGTGAGCTCAATACGGGCCCAGTCGGTGAAGTGAAGAACGTGACCAGAGGCCGGGAATCGCGCCAGCTGAGCTTGCAGCATTGCCAGACGAAGAACATCGATACCCGTCTGTTTTTCTACTGCAAAGGCCGGATCGAAAGCCACCGCCTGCGGAATAATTCCCTTCAGGTGCGCGCCGGTGCCGTCACCGAAGAGAATCTCCTGCTCTTCCACATACTTCAGGCCGTAGCGCATTTCAGCGTCTACGGTTGACTGCAGCTGTGCAAAGTCGTCCAGAATCTGTTTTGAGGCTTTGAACATGTGGGCAATGGTGCGCACCGGCGTAGTTTCTTCAGCAAACGCAATGTCGCTGTAAGGCTTCGTCGTATTTTCCGGCACTACCGCTGCGTTATTGGTAAAGCCAGTCTGTTTCACATAATAGATTGTGTTTGACTGGGTACGACCAGGCGCAATCAGATCACGAATGAAAAGGCGCTGTTTCGGCGTCTGATCGATGCCCGGCAGACGAGTTGGCGCGATAATCTGGCCGGGAACATCGACAGTAGTCAGCTCAGCTTTAACCGGAATACTCATGCGCTTGCCGCCTTCCATGCTGGAGCGAATATCTTTCATCGCCTCAGCAGAAACCAGCTGCTGGCCAACCGTCTGGATAACCTCTTTTGCGGCGTTAATATTCATGCCTGCGACGTGCTGCTCCAGTTCACCTACTGATGCCTGGATCGTTTTCATCGCTTCGTTAAGGGCATTGTGTTCGGTAGCGATTTTATCTACCGCGTTTTTGGTTTCCGTTGAGAGGTTGCCGGACTTGCGGGCTTCAGAAAGCGCATCCTCAGCCTTCTGGCTGAATTCCGATGATACTTTTTCCAGCTTGGCCGATACCTGCTGCAGGAGTTCATTAACTTGAGACATGTGTTTTCCTTATTCGCCGAGCGATGCCAGCGCAGATTTAAGTGAGTTAAGTACTTCAGGATTTACTTCATCGACAGCGCCCGGCTTGTCGTTTTCTTCAGCAGCAGCGCCCGGCATGCTGCCTAAAGCTTTCAGGTGCTTACGGCGTTCAGATCGGGGCATGCCGCCTTTCGCCAGAAAAGCATCAATTTTTCGGATAGCCGCTGCAGGGCTCTCTTCATCACTGGTAATTTCATCCGAGGAGAGCAGCGCATCAGCAAGGCCTTTTGCAACGGAGTCCCCGCCGCCAATAAAGGACTCTTTGTCCATCAGCGACTGAATCTCCTCCAAAGGCATGCCGGAGCGGGCCGCATAGATATCTGCCATTGCCTTATCAAAAGGCTCCAGATAATCTGCGTATTCGCGGAAATCATTCCGGTTTCCGGCAGCAACGATCCATGCGTTATGGATCATCAGAAAAGCCCCTCGTCCTATCTGGACCTCGTCTCCCGCCATCGCGATAATTGACGCGGCTGAAGCGGCAAGACCCAGTACCTTCACGGTGACTTTCCCCTGGTATTCACGGAGCAGGTTGTAAATGGCAAGGCCTTCAAACATGTCTCCGCCAGGCGAGTTGATGTGAACAGTCACATCTTCGCCCCCGAGAGAGCGAAGCGCGCCGGCAATACGGTTTGCGCTTACCCCTTCACCCCACCAGTCCTCGCCGATAACGTCAAAAATGGTTATGGTGTTTTCACCTGCCTGTGCTGCAGCGCGTATGCTTCCATCCCAGCGGTCAATAGCCGCTGCGGGCAGGTCGCGTTTTCCGGACGCAGAAAGCCGCCCCTCCGGCGCTGCCGGAAGAGAGTTCATCTTCTTCATTGGGTCTCCTAAGCCGCTTTTTTAAGCGGTGACTGCTCCGGTGGAATATCCGGGAAAAGGAAGGCGTGAAGCTTCATTAGGTTGCTGGCCTGAGCACCAGCATTATTTTCACGCAACTGATCGAGCGGCGTCAGGTTAAGCTGAACGGTATAAATATCTCCGCCCTCAATCGGCGGCAGATTTTCCAGCCGACGCACGTCATTTCGCGACATCCAGCCATTCTGAAGAGCCGTTGTGTAATAAGCAGATCGACCAGCACTGTCGGCGCGCAACAACCCTTCCACAGAGAACTCAGCGAACAACTCATCATCGCTGTCCAGCAGACAGCGTGAAATTTCCTGCTCAATATTCACCAGCAGTGGCCGAAGCGTATTTGTCAGGAACTGCAGGTTCATGCCCTCTACGCTGGAAGCCCAGCTGCTCTGCTTGTCGGCGTGACCAACCATAAACGGCGGGACACGAAACCATCGGCAGATTTCTTCGATGCTGAAGGACCGGCTTTCAAGCATCTGAGCATCTTCCGGGTTCATGGTGACACCCTGATACTTCATACCGCCCTCGAGAACCATGATCTTGCCCGCGTTCTTCGAGCTGGTGAAGGCCTGCATATAGCTGCGCAGGCGGTTACGCTGATCATCATTCAGCGCATTTTCAGAAGACAGAAACCCTGAACTCTGGATGCCGTTTTCAAAAATCTTTGCTGCCGACTGCTCTACCGCAAGCGCTGCACCAATCACATCACGACCGGCCATCATGGGCATCATGCCGCACACCCCATCAAGCCCAAAGCCGCGAATGTGCATGATGTTTTTTACAGGTATGACGCGCTCTGCTTTATCCTCGGTGTAGGTATATTCAAGTGCACCGTTTTCAAGCCGCTTCACAACCATGTTCTGCGGCAACAGTGGAATAAGCGAAACAAGCTTAGGGCCGATGTATTTTTTCTCGACAAAAGCATTACCGCGCAGGCATATGCTGGCAACCACCATTAGCATGAAGCGAGACGGGGTCATTTCTGCATTTGGCCGGCGGCACAGCACTGAATATGCCGGATGATTCGTTGCAGCCTTACGGGAACCGTCTGCCTGCCGCTGATAAATTTTCAGAGGAAGGGTTGAAACAGACTCACTCAGCAGCCTGACGCAGGCCCAGACAGCTGAAAGGCGCATCGCCTTATCAGCCGTAACCACCTGTCCGCTGCTGCTGGTTCCGAACCACTCTTCCCAGAACGTTCCCGTTGTCAGACTGATCGGCACCCCGAGCCAGTTAAGCAGCGCAGACTTAACCGCGCCTGGCTGTTTTTGTTTTTTCATCAGAAGTTCACCATGATGGGGTTGTCATAGAAGCCGCTGAGGTCTTCTCCGGTATCTGGCAGCATGGCGCGGCCAATCGCCACGATCAGCGCGACCGCACCGTCAATTTTGTTTTCGTTCTGCTCCTTTATGGGGCGCACAACGTCATCATTACCGGGAAGATTTTTCCCGACCACGTTAGAAATACACCAGGTCATGATCGGATTACCGTCATGATGAAACCGCCCTGATTCAATTGCAGCTTCCAGTTCTTTCATCGGGTCGCTCATGTTGGTGTAATTCTGAACGATGGTTATAGGGCTCAGACCTTCATCAGCCAGTTGGTGAGACAGGTTGGTTGCACCGTGTGGATCAATAGGTGATTCCTCGACTGGATTCTGTCGGTTAACGGCTTTTGCCGCCTCCAGAATTACCCGGTAATCAATCTCAGCACCGTCGGTCACTTCCAGATGGCCGGTATTTACCCACTTCTGAAACCGTTCAGCTGTTCGCTGCCTGTCGGTGTCAGTGCTGTAGACCGTGTCATATGGCACCCAGAACTGCGGCGAAATGCAGTAATAGTGGCGCTTGCCGTCTTTGTCCCGCGTAAACACCCTGACCATGCTGTTCATGTCGAGCTTGCGGGCCAGGTCAAAGCCCAGATAGCAGGGTTGCCCTTCAAACTGCTCAGCGCTCAGCGTTTCATCCTCACAATTTCGCCAGCTTACCAGGTTGAAGTAGGCGGCGCGCGCGGATACCCAGATGTTCAGGTGCTTGGTCTTGAATACGTTGGCCTGTCGGGCGTTGTTCATTGCGCGCTTCTGCTGGCTGAGCAGAAACTCGCTGTAAACCGACACGCCCATATTCGGGTTGGCTTTCCGCAGCACGTTTGGGTCTGTCCAGTCGTCGCCCTCGTCAACGGTATAGATAACGCCAAACAGTTCATCGTTTGGCACCGTCCCGTTGAGCATTTCGATAACCTCGCGCCGCTTGTCGTAGCACGGGCCCTCAATGTTGTAACCGGCGGTCGTGATGGCCCACATCAGGGGCTGACGCCGCGAACCCATGCCGGTCAGCATGGTTGTATAGAGCGCGTCAGAATCATGCTCGTGATATTCATCAACGACGGCGCAGCTGGGAGAGGCGCCGTCGCCGGGATTACCGATCAGAGGCTCAAAGCGCGCACCATCCTCGGGCCGGTTCATGTTTGAGGCATTCACTTCAACGCCAAATGCATCACACAGCGCCGGGGTGCGCTTGCACATCAGACGCGCGGGGCGAAAAACCTCCCACGCCTGCTTTTCTGTGGTCGCACCGGAGTAAACCTCGGCACCAAATTCATCGTCGCAGGTGAAACAGTAGAGACCAACGCCGGCTGATATCGCGGACTTGCCGTTTTTGCGCGGTATCTCGGTGTAAACCTCACGGAAGCGGCGCAACTTAGTCACCTTTTGCACCCAGCCAAACGCTGAACACACTATGAAAAGCTGCCAGGGCTCCAGGGTTATTGGCATACGTTTGAATGCCCACTCCCCTTTTGTGTGCGGAAGCAGCTGAATAAACTTCGCCGCTTTCTCAGCAAGGTCCTTATCAAACCGATAGCGGAATTTTTTGCTCTTTTCTTTTGCCAAATCGTCAATGTGCCTCTGGCAGGCATCAATAACATACCGGCATGCCGCTATCCTGCCCCGCGCAACGTCACGGGCATACTGGTTTGCGGCGTTTACGTTCGGATAGGATTTTCGCGTCATAGGTTCTTGAATGGGTTATCGGACTGTTTTTTGTTTGCGCCTATCAGCCGCTGCCTGCTGCTGGGGTCGAGTCCCAGCATGCCGCCGAATGAGGCCATCTGGCGCATTGCCTCATTTAGCACGGTCAGCGCCGGGTTCTTGATCACGCCGCCCATCGCGCCAGTTACCGTAATGCCGTTCTCGGCAACATCTACCTGCGCCGCGCGGGCATTGGCATAGGCCACGCAAAACATTTCGAGGTTGTGTAAATCCGTGGCGCAAAGAACTTCCTGCGCGCACAGCTCTCTGGAGACCACCTTCCACATTGTTGCAGCGGATTCGCTGAGCCATTCTGGCGGGTCAACGCCGGTGATGGGTGTGAAAGAAGGTTCCTCTTTATTGAGGGCGCGCTTACCCGGATTACCTGCCAGCAACTTCCGGGCGGTCGGCTTGGCGCGGCGTCCGGATCGGCCCGTCGCTCCAGCCATAGACGCTCCAGTTAAATTTTATATTTCGCGGGTGTAAAAAATTGACTGAGGCGGCGGTCCTTTAAGGCGAGAGCCCTGAACTTTGCACCCGCCCTCCCCTGCAAATGATAATTGATTTCATTCATGCGGAAATAATTGCAAATGCAACTAATTTCGTGAGAATGACTATCATTTGAGTCTTTCTCGTGCCGTTTTGCTCTTGTGACAGGGCCAGCACAGCGCCTCAAGGTTCGAGTCATCATCTGTCCCGCCATGTGCCTTCGGTTTGATATGGTCAACGGTCTTTGCGGCGGTCGCTCTGCCATTTCGTTTGCACTGCTGGCAGAGGTGTTTGTCGCGCGCGAGTATACGGGCGCGCCTCACATCCCACTGACTTCCATAGCCGCGCTGATGTCTGCTCTGCCCGGCCTGATGTTGAGTCCAGCCCTCGTTTAAATGGTCAGGACAATATCCAGACCGATCAGTTGTAGTTTTTGCACAACCTCGCTTGCGGCAGGCTCGGGGAATACGTTCAGGCATGCAGCCTCCATGCCCTTCGGCGTTCAGTGCGTAGTGTGTTATCGGGATGCCGCTCAACTGCTGGCTCATCGGCGTGTTCAACCAGTGAGTAACAGGGATAGATGACAGGCCCACCGCACGCATCACCCACTGCGTAATCAGCTGGTGCTCCGTGATTCCAGCGGCTGATGACCTGCTGCAGCTTCGACTGTGGCACGCTGTAGCAGACGCCATGAATCAGCCGGTTCATTGTGATGTACTCACCCTGACGCTTATCTGCTTCGATAAGCTTCATCGCTATTTCAAGCTGATACTGTGGCGGCCTGCCGGTGCCGAGATAAAAGCTCAGCAGGTCGTCGGGGAATCTCGCCAGCCAGTCAGCAACCTTATCGGTGAAGCCAGACACCGGCAGCGCATCATCCTCAGCGATCACCACCCTGCAGCTCTGCTCACTCGCCCACTCGATAGCGCGCCGGTGATTCCAGTTCGCGCCATGCTGGCCTTCGTCAATTAGCAGATGAGCACGCAGCGACCACGCCAGTTGTTCAGCCTGATGCCGGCGCGAGTGATGGCCTACCACCACAAACTTCATTTGTGCTTCCACCAGGCTAACTCCTTACCGATGCCTTCTGACTTAAACACTGTGTGCACGCGCGGGCCTGTCACCAGCCTGTCAGCGTTTCGATGCGCCACTATGCCAAAAGCGATCATGTCACCAACGGCAGCAGCGGCCTTCTCCTTCTGCCAGAAGCGCAGCGATTCAATGTGGTAATAGAGCCGCACAATGCCGTGAGCAATAGCCATCACGTCAGCGCGACTGCCACCCAACAGACCTGCATTAAGCATCACATCGTGCTGGTGCTCAGCGAGAAACGCCTGATAGATTGCCTCGGGATGGTGTTGCTTGGCCCACGAATCAGCGTAGGTTTTGGGTTCAGAGCCAACATAAATCCGGCCCTCTTTCATTTCTTCCCACGGCGCGCGCAGCATCTCAACGTCAGTGCCATCGGTACACCAGACGAAGTGATATTCAGGGTGATCGCGAAGGTGCTGCCATATATGGAGCCAGCGCCGGAAGTAAACATTTATCGACACGTCAGGAACGCGCCACAGCTCAGCATCAGCGGGTGCTGTCTCCAGCTCATCGGCCAGAACAACACGAGCACAGCCGCGCAATGATGCTGCCCACTTAGCCAGCACATCAGCTGAGGCTGTCATTTTGGTGCCGCGCTGCGGGTCCGGCTGGCTGGTCAGTAGCGAGGTGATCACCACGTTCCGTTGCTGCCGGTACTCTGCATAGCCGGTATAACCAGAATCGCGCCGGCCATTGTGGATAGTGACGTTTCGTTTCACCTGCGCTTCACGATCCGGCTTCGGTACCGATCGCTCTACGGCCTGATGCTCATCAAGCGAGTAAATCAGCTTATCTGAGCCGACCACGTCAGCGAATGCCCAGCTGGTCAGCCCAGCGTTGTGGATGCGTAATGCCAGGTCGGAATGCTCATACATGCCGCGCTCGTAGACACGGTCAAAGCCACCAACCTTTTCAATCGCGCAGCGGTGGTAATAAAGCATCACGCCGCGCTGGCCGGTGTAGGCGATGTGTTTCTCATCCCGATACAGCACTGCGATATCGTTCAGCTTATGGCCGGTGGCGAAGTCCTGAAACTGATAAGCCAGATGCGGCTCAGGTGAATCGATGTATGGGCGTTCCCAGCCACCAGCGACAGGCCATGCGTCATCGTCCCACAGGAACAGATGTTCGCAGCCGGCATCTATCAGTGCTTCCAGACTGGCGTTCTTCGCGGCAACGATACCGCGTGACATGTCACAGCGAATTAGTTGCACGCCATCGGGTACGGTCACCGGTTTCGATGAACCGTCATCAATCACAACCACCAGCGCGCCGGCTGGCAAAAACTTCAGGTGGTGGTCGATGGCGCGTGAAATCACTTCGTGGCGATTGTGGGTGCTGATGGCAATGCCGATATTTGAAGCTCGGTTTGTCACTGGCGCGTATCGAACACCATCAATCACAACGTCCATTCAGAGTTTCCTGCTATTTAGATGCATATAACCCTCGGCAATGGTGAGACCACCAGCCGATGATTCATTGTGTTTATGCTGAAAAGTGAACTCAGTGAATGCAGTTTTCAGCACAAAATAAAAACCGCCCGGAGGCGGCTTTAATTAGATATCTATTTATCGAGTGCTTTTTGAATAGCATCAGCCAGACTTTCGATCGCCTCAGTGGCGTGACGTAAATCGAACTTGAGCTTACTGTCATTAGCTTGCCCTGCAGCAGCCCCAGCGGAAGCTTTGGCAATTTCCAATGCGGCCTGCATGGCTAATAGCCTTTTGCGATTAGTAGCCACGTTAGTGCCTCTCTCACCGTCTAAATCGTAATAGCCTTCTAACATACAACCTCCTTTTCATAAGTGGAGGCTACACATTAACGTTAGGATTTATCTGAGTGAAGCGAATTAATCTCACAGTGTCGCAACGCTTCACAGCGTGGCTAACCGTTATCCCTTGTCGGAGGATTCTATTTTCCTGATAGCAGCGCGATCGATGTTGCATTGCCCCACAATGCCATACAGCACTACGTTCAATTCAACTGAATCGCCATAGCTCATTGCGCTAGCGGGTTCCGGTGCCTTTATCGGGCTGGTCAGTTCGGCTGGCAGGTTTAACCGGGGCTGCTTTATCGTCCGGTACTCCACTGGCTGATTTCGCGGCGTCCCGCAGCCGCTCAACTGCGCGACTGTCAACAGCAGCAGCAGCACATTTATCCGCTGCGAGATAACGCTTAATTTCATCCTGCAATTTCCTGTTTTGCTCTGCTGTTGTGGCACGCTGATCTGCAACCTGCTGCATAACCACGTTTTGCCGGTCCACTGCCTTAGCAAGGTTGTCCACGCTGGTGGCAAGATCATCATTCTTTGAACGGAGGTCATTAATCTGCTCGTCTTTGCTGTTTGCCAGCTTCTCAAGGCGCTGGTTGGTCGCCTCAAGCTGAGAGCTGCGGGCGTTAAGCATCCAGAGCGCCAGACAGATAAGGCCTATCACAATCGCTGGCGCAAAGTTTTTGAGCATTGAGATTGGGTTCATGTGAGAAATACCTCCCGCTCTGCAGCGCGACGCTTAACGAGTCCAGGTAACTTTTTCCCACCAGCGTTAACCCACTTCCCAAATTCGCCAGCGGCACCGGAAAAATCGCCAGTGTTCAACTTCTTCAGCAGAGTGGATTTTACGAAGTTTCCCGAACCGAGATTGAATACAAACGATGCCAGAGCGTCAAACTGGCCCTGCGTCAGCCTTACCTTCACGTTTGTGTTAATGATCAGCTCTGCAACCTGCAGGTCTTCCCGAAGAAAAGCATCGGCCTGAGCTCCTGTAATGACGTCACCCATTTTCACGCCATGAGTATGCCCATAGCCGATAGTCGGGATGCCAACGCTGTCGCGGTATGCTTCCAGGCGTAACCCCTCAAAGCGCTTAATCAGGTTTATGCCGTTATTGCTGGTTTGCATCTGTATCTCCCGTTTTTCTGGCAATCCATCCGCGAAGCTTCTCGCTTATGTAGTCGTTGCCGACATACCCGATGTAAACCGCAAATACCTGTGCAGCAGCGTCAGGAATGTTCCAGTTAAGAATTGCGCCAGCAACCTGCAACGTTGGTGCCGCAAAGAATGCCAGCGCGCTGCAGGAAACAGCATCAAGAACCCGCTTGCTCCACGGGCTTTTTGCATATGCACTTCGAAGGAGTGAAAACATGCCTGCTACCCCGGCATATCCCCATTCTGTTTTGTGGGCGTATAGCCACAGCATCACTGTGGCCCAAAAGCCCGGGTCTTTTTCTGGAGGCATGCACTTAATCCCGCCACCGGTATGATGGCGGCTTGCTGTGGGTGATAAAAATGCGCCTCAGCCACTTCCGGTGAAGGTCATCTGTCGCTGATTGGCTGGGCGCAAAAACGAAAAAACCAGCTCTCAGGCTGGCTTTTGAATAATTCCCCGACGCTAAGCGGTAATTACTGTCATCGTCATGACCGGGGATTGTCTGGTGTGTCACCCTGATAGGCTCAGGTTTTCGCCACAATATGAAAGGCGCGCAGGGATGTGCAGTCCCCGCATGGTTTGGGTAATGAGCCCGTCATACGCGTGCGCCTTTGGTATTGTGCGGAAACGAGAAAAGGAGAATGCAAGCTGGATAAGCAGTACTTCGTAGTAACAACTCTTATCACATTACACAGATTTTTGCGGACCGCGATAACGTTATTTGCTAAAATTTTCAAAAAAATCGACTCATACAGGAACTTTATGGAAAACACACCCAAAAACAAAGAGTTTAGTTGCTTTGTAGTCACACCTATAGGTGCTGCCGACTCAGATACTCGCAGAAAAGCTCAGGGAATTTTAGATACCGTAATCAGACCCATACTTGAAAAAAAAGGATTTGAAGTTTTTGTAGCTCATGAGATATCAACTTTAGGTTCAATCACAAAGCAAATTATAAAACATCTCTTGGAAGATGATTTAGTTATTACAAACCTCACCGAATTAAATCCTAATGTTATGTACGAGCTTGCAGTTAGGCACGCTATAAGAAGACCCGTTATATCTATTGCTGAGGATAACACTACCCTTCCTTTTGACATTTCAGATGAAAGGACCATTTTCTATAAAAATGACATGGCTGGCGCATGGGAATTAATGCCAAAGCTTGACATTTCAATTGATGAGGCGATGAGAGATGGAAATCCTGACAATCCTATATACAGAGTTACTGAATCCTTAATAATCAAGGAGTCTGTAGAAACCCCAACAGCTGAGAAATATATTGCAAAAAGATTAGACGATATTGAAGAGTCGATATCTAAAATAGTCAGACTAACATCAATGACAAACTCATACTCTAACGACACCTCAATTGGCAAGGTTAGGTACTTTACTAAAAAGGAAAATTCGAAGGGCCAAATATATATCAAGGTAGACCCTAACCAAGATGGCTTCCTATCTTTTATTAGTGCACTAGAAAAACACCCATACATAAGAGCAGTTAATGAAGCACAAATGATTGGACTAGGGGAAAATAAAGCATATATAATTTATCCTCAGCTTGAGCCAGGGATACCGTTTAGAATTAGCCTCATAAAAGATTTAGCTAATGACCACAGGGTATCATTAGAAGAAGTTATTCAGCTTGAATAATTTAACCAAGGCTCTAATGTTGAGCCTTGATGATTTTTCTAAATTTCCATATCAAGATTAACATTCAACCAAGCCAAGCAACCTTCAATGAAACCCTCGGCCATTTGTACTTGGATTCGTATCAACTTCTCGTCGCATTTAGCTCGTTGCGCCAGCTTGCGCTTGGAAATGTTGTAAAAGTAATGCAGCACAATTAACTCGTGTTCATCGGGACGACGGCTGCGCAACTTAGCCAAGCATGACTCAATAACAAGGCCATCATCATCTGTGCATGACAGGGTCAATTTTGAACTCTGCGGCAGCAGCCCTTTAAACCCGGCGGCAATTGGCGAGTAATCCACACCGCTATGTTCTGAACGTGCCCAACCGGCCCAGCGCTCTAATACAAGTTGGATGTCACGCATAATTATTTCTCCACACTTTTACTTTTTGTCTGACCCAATCACACCGACTGCAATCGCGTGATCGAGGAACCGGAACAGCAGCTCTATCTGGCTGCCATACTTCTCTTCAAAATCTGACGGTGAGCGATGTAGCTCGTCGTGATGCGCTCTGCACAGCGGTATCACGAATAAATCATGTGCCTTTGTTCCCATTCCTCCCTGTCCATGTCCGATGATGTGGTGTGGATCGTCTGCCGGCTTATTGCAGCAGGCGCAGCTCTGCGCTTTTACCCAGCGCGTGTACTTCTCGTTTACCCAGCGCTTACGCTTCGGGCGTACCATGTACGATTCAGGTGAGTCCGGGTCCGCCTGCAGGGTGATCACCTGCTTAACCACTTCCCCGGCATCCTGCAGGTTTTCACGCCCTGAGCGCTCCGGTGTAATGGCCGCTTCGCGAATGGCTCCGGTTAGCACCGATTTCTTTTTCATCCGCAGCACCACGCGCGCCGGCGCTTCTGGTATGAGGTCAATAACTCTCCTCAGTGACGCCCACCAGCACAGCTCAGGTAGCGTCATGAGGTGATCACGGCCAAGCCCCATCTGATTGCAGGCGGCGCTGATCACCCAGGCGGCCACGTTGATTGCTGCTGTGGCTTCCAGCGACTGCGGTACGCCGTTCTGGCGCAGCAGGTTGTCATGATGGTGACAGACGCTGATTGCCCCGGTGCCAACGTCGAGCGTTGTCAGTTCGTGGTAGTGATAGCCGTCTTCCGTTTCGCACTGGCAGTATGTGACACCCTCCAGCCACCCTCTCAGCGCCACCATGCCGCCAGCAGCGGTGATCACCCTTTCGCTGGCAAAGAATTCCGCCAGTTGCTGATCATCGAGCAGTGGCTGCGCGCTGTCATTAATCCGTCCGGATGGCAAATTTTCCATGTCGCCAGGCGGAACGGTGATCAGCACGCGCCCACGAAACAGGGCCATCAGGTCGCTGCCGGGTTTGAACAGCACAATGCCGGTGCGCGGGGCGACTTCCGGTGTAAGTAATGCTCGCATCGACACCTCAGTGCACTGTTACAAGCAAGAAAGGGAGCGCTTTCGAGCAAACCAGCTCTTTGGAAAGGTACGTGGCCGGCATAATCCCTCCCCGGTTAATGTCAGCAGGGGCAAACGCCATATCTGGCGTTAGCTCGGAAATTAAGCCGTTAAAGGGTTCGGTGCGTGTCCAGCGGCTAGGGCTGTGACGTTCATTTCCACCAGCTGCGTGGTGCAAATCGTTGAGGTTGTAACGACCAACTGAGTCGCGACGAACGGAAACGCCTTCAACCACTAAAAGTTGATTCATGGGTAATCTCCACACTGATTTTTCTTAGGCCCCGCCCCATCACCTGCACGCGAACGGGACCAACCACCGCGGCGAAAATTCTGCACATCCTCGCCGCTAAAACATCATAACCGCACAGACAATTCTTACCTATCGCTGCAGATTTCACTGTATGGATTTATAGTGATTTCCGTTTTACCCCTTTTAGTCAACGGCCCCCACTCCACCGTAAACCGCTTAATCTGCTTATCGTCTACCCATACGCCAGCATGCGTCAGACTGTCGAAAGCTGCTTTCAGGTAATTGTCCAGGTCGCGTGGACGCTTGTCCGGCGGATAGAGAATTACCGAAACAGCCACGTTCACTGTAATCGGCTCAGGCGCACGGCGGAGTTGCTCCATGATGTCCGCCAGCGCGTTAGATCGGAAAGAGCGCCCGGAGGCGCTGATTAATACTCCCTTCCTGGTGTTTCGCCAGTAGGTGTTCACGCTTGGGGGAAATGGCAGGATTAATTTCATGCCACAGCTCCCTTCTTCTCGTTGCAAAACTCGGGAAGATTCGCGCGCACCAACGCTTCAGCAAAAGGGGGCGGTACGGCATTTCCGCAGCGGGCTACCTGTTTATCTTTCGCAAATTTATTACCCTGGCTATCACGGTCAATCACATACCATGAAGGGAAGCCCTGAGCCGCATAGAGTTCATGTGGCTGAAGCATGCGCATACCGATATCAACAATCTGGTAATCCACTCCGCCAATGGTCACGCGTCCCGGATTATTGTTTCCATTCACCCCCTCGAAAGCTTCGAGCAAAGCACGAACTTCCCCTACGTGCTGGCCCCCAGCTGTAATAGTCGGCATCGGCATATCAGTCTGCTGGCCATCTTTGCAGGTGCCGCGCAGCTTGACGAGATTACTGGTCACCAGAGCATGGTGATCTGTGGTGGTGACAGTGTGGACAGGTGCATCAACCGCTGCGCCGGGCCCGGTATAGTTCCCACCGAAGTGCTTCGCCAGAAATGCCGAGACCAGCGCAAATTTATTACCTCCTGCGGTCACGGTACCGACCGGTTTATTCAAGTCTAATGTGCGGGGCGCCTGCCCCGGACATTCGCCATATCCCATCTGAATTAGTGTCGGGCTAACCAATGCGCTTTTACCGCCGCCGCCGGCAGTCACGGTACCGCAGGGTTCATCAGTCGCGTGACCGACGCTGCCGCCAAACTGGCGCGAAATAAACGGGGTTACCAGACAGGCGCGAGACTCTTTTAGAATTGTGTGGGCTGGTTTATCCAGCGACCGTGGTTTCGCCTGATATTCTGACCCGCCGTTTCCAGCGACGAAAGGCGCAATCTGCGGTTCCACGATCGCATAGCCATGGGTTTTGGTAATCGTCTGAAGCGGTTCCGTCAGCGACTGTCCACGGAAACAGTCATAGGATGTTTTCGTGCTGGTATGATTGCACTTAACGATGAATGGTGCCGGATTGTCCAGGACGAAACGCTGTATGCCGCGTGCTATGCGGCGCATAGTGTTCTCGGCCAGCGGCTTTTTACGATCAAAGATGCTGGGACAGTCCAGTGACCAGTCGATGCATTCTGCTGCTGTGCGCCATGGCGCCAGCTGTCCAGCCTGTACGGCCAAAGATTTCGGATCGCCGTGAGTAGCCTCTGGCCAAGTGATCTCTATGTCGTCGCAGCGCATCACCATGAAGAAACGCTTCCTGATGGTCGGGGCACCAAAGTCACAGGCGCGCAGTTCCCGGTGCTCAACGTTATAACCCAGTCCTTTAATCAACTGCGCGGCGGAAGTTCCGTTGCGATCTATCTGCAGTGATTCGCATACTTCATCCAGCGCAGGGTGATCGGCAGCAACACCGGTACTGAGCATACCGACAAAGGCCGCAAAGGTTTCGCCGGCGCGCACCGGGTCTGGCCGCGCTTCGTCAACCAAAAGCGGCCCCCACGTTTTAAACTCTTCAACGTTCTCCAGCATCATGACCCGAGGACGTACAGCAAGCGCCCAGCGGATGACGACCCACGCCAGACCGCGTATTTCTTTTTTGACCGGCGTACTCCCCTTTGCCTTGCTGAAATGACGGCAGTCTGGCGAAAACCATGCGAGACCCACAGGCGCTCCCGCAGTGGCCGCTGCGGGGTCGATATCGAATACTGACTCACAGTAATGCAGAGTTTCAGGGTGGTTTATGGTATGCATATCTATAGCGTTTGGGTCATGATTGATAGCTATATCAACACTACGACCAGTAGCCATTTCGATACCAGTGCTGGCGCCACCTCCACCAGCGAAGTTATCAACAATAATCTCCCTCATGCCTTCGCCTCCATGCTTACAACCATTTCGATAACTACATTTTCAATGTCTTCGACAGAAGCTTTTTCCAGTAACTTGCGGTTTATTTCGGCTTTAATTTTATGAACCATTTCTGTTGGAAGTTCTTTTCCAACCAATAACTGAGAGCACAAATGATTAACCTCTGCTGGCCAAAGAATGTTGCCAGCTCGCGGAGTTAAGTTGTTATCGTGGTTGTTACTTCCCGTGGTCGTAGCAGGCTGAGAAACACCTGCGGCACAGGTTGAGCGATACTCTTCAAGAATAGAGAGCACTTCGTATTCAATTTGCTGTGTTAATTTGAGTGCTGAGGCGTCACCAAGAGCAAAGTTCTCCGTACCAGCCAGAAGTTCAACGAGGCGACGGGCACGCACTGCGCTAAATTGAGGCATTGCCGCTGCGCGCGTCAGCTTGGTTTTTCCGGTCGCCTTTGCCTTTTCGAGTTGCGTTTTTGCAACTCGCCCAGCCTGCAGACCATGCTCACGCACCAGCGCAACCGCAGTCGTTGCCGCGACTTCTTTTTTCTTCACCATCTCGATCAGGCCATCACCCACGGTCAGCAGCGCGAGATGGTGATCAACGTCAGCCACTGAGCGCTTAACCTTCTTCGCGATTTCGGTCGGTTCCCAGCCCTGATTAACCAGACGCTGATACGCAGCTGCACGCTCAAGCGGTTCCAGCGCGCGGCCCTGACTGCTGGTTACCATGAACGCAATGCGATCGGCTTCGCTCCCGACGAAGTCTTTGCACTCCAGGCGAATA
Source organism: Pantoea sp. Morm (assembly GCF_016643525.1). Taxonomy (NCBI): domain Bacteria; kingdom Pseudomonadati; phylum Pseudomonadota; class Gammaproteobacteria; order Enterobacterales; family Erwiniaceae; genus Pantoea; species Pantoea sp. Morm. The sequence goes on from NZ_VOQX01000041.1 coordinate 34,725, forward strand.
TCATGGCCCGCTGCCTGCGCCAGCTTCGCGCCGTGCCAGCGGTGGTGACCGTCGATCACTTTCACGCCCTGCTCTGTCACCTGAACAGTCAGCGGCGGCACATGCTCGCCAGCGATGAACGCATCGCGAAACTCTTCAACGTGCTGCTGGTCAATGTCGCGAACGTTATACCCTGGCTCGATGTAGAGTTCGTCAACCCCCAGCAGGTAGGTTTTGCGCGTGGTGATGTTGGTGCCTTTCTGGTCTTTGTCTTTGTAAATCAGAGATAAAGTTGTCATTTGAGTTGCAGCTCCAGTGCGAGGGCAATAATCAATCCGGTAATCATCAGCGCCGCGATGCGCGCGCCACGGTAAAAATCCTCGTTACGCCAGTAATGGCGTTTGATGGCAGCTATCATCGGCGCTTATTCCCCATAACCAGCGGATCGGGCAATGGCTTCGGTGCCATGCTGTTCCCGCGCTTAATACACTGGGCGCGGCAGATGATCGCCTTCTGTCGAAGTCCGGGGCGCTGGGTAGCGTCATGAGCTTCAAGCCAGACGCGCGCCGCGCGGTACCAGAGATTTTTATCCTGCAGGCTCAGCGCCTTGTCGCTCAGCGTTGCGTATGCCTCATCGCACTGGCCCATTTCTTCAGCGGCGTAATAGCGCGCTTCAGCGTCATACCAGACATCGCCAGTTGTGGTCAGGGCCTGAAGCGAGCTCTTAACGGTGCTGACAGAGCGTCCAACCGCATCGGCAATCTGGCCCGGCTTCTGCCCGCTATGCAGCATCAGGTGAGTCAGAATCAAAGTTTCTGTGTTCATAGTTACCCCCTGAAGCCTTCAGGAATGTCGTAGTTAGCGGACGGCAAGACCGTGATATCCCTGACCGAACCGGATTTAGGAAGATCGTTAGCGCGCTCCTCTTTCACCGCGAGATAGCAACGCTCAGTGATCAGGTAGTCGAAGTTCTTTTTGCGCCAGGTGCGCCCGGATGTTTTGTCAGGACGGTTTTCACACATCCAGCGGCAGTTCCTGGCGATGTAGCGCAGATACGCCGTCCAGCGTTCCTGTGTGAAATCAAACTTCCGCCAGAACGTCCGGACCTTATCGCGGCGAGCGTCAGTGAATTCAGCGACACGTGGCATGTCCGTGAGGATTTCGTGATAAGAACCCACTATCGCTGCGTAATCGATTTGCGGCTGCTGGGCAGGCGCAGCCTGACGTACAGTCTCTGTAGTAATCTCTGTAGTAGTCTCTTGGTAATCTACTGTATGAATGAATGCGGGATTCCCGCACGCTGGCGAGAGGGTTTCCCGCAAACTTGCCTGCGGCTTTTCCGCAATCTTGTCTGCGGCATTGCCGCTTTCTTGAATGCGGGAATCCCGCATACTGGATTGCGGCTTTCCCGCACTCTGTAAAAGAAGCGATTCCAGGTGATCAGCTTTGACGCGGAAAAAGAGTTTTGCCGGCACTCCACGACGCTCTTCCTCGATGACTCCGGCAGAGATAAGCCGGCGGCGCGCTGTTTCCTGCTCTTCGCGTGTCAGGCCGGTTTCTGCCTTGATTTCACTCTGCGTTTTATAAAACCACTCGCCGTCCATACGGTTATGCCAGTAAACCAGCTGAGAGAGCAAAACCGCGCCAGTTACGCCGCCAAAGCGAACAAAGCAGGCCTGATAGGCAATTGGCCGGTCAAGCAGTGAAATTAAATTGCTCATGGCGCTACCTTCCTGAACTTACGGCCCCACAGCTCGCGCGGCTGTGCGCAGGGATACGGATAACCTGAACGCATGAAGATCACGCGGTGATTCACGACATCGACGCCGATAGTCTCAACCTCGACGCCATGCGAATCTTTGTAGCGCTCCACCCAGGGTTTGATGTGTTCGTTTTCCATCAGCTCACCGCCTTGCCTTCTGGCCGGGTGTAAAAATCTGCCCAGGCCTTTTCGACTACCTTCCGATCAGTCTTCTGGTAGTTGTTAGGCCCATCAGCCGCCGGTATGATTTGCTCATAGACAAGGACGCCAGCCGATAAACGGCAACGGAATTGCTCTCGATACAAGTTTTGTCTTAAACTGCTCATGTAGGTTGAATCTCCACACGCTGATTTAACTGCACCCGACGCCCGAAGCTGCACACTTCGGGCGTCACCCTTTACGGGGCCTGACGCCTCACATCTCTGTCGCTTCAAGCTGAACACCAGCCACCTCCGCTTTTCGGTTAGCCATGAACAAATCCACCGAGTGATCAGATACACCAGCGCCATAGAGCGCGAGAAAACCGAGAAAGCCGTGAATCTGATGGCGCACTTTGGTCTGAAACAGGCGCGACAGCGTCTTCAGCTCTTTCTTGTCGATCACCCCGTCCTCCGCCGCCATCTGTTTCGCGATCGCCAGCTCTCCAGCTGCTGCATTGGCGCGCATCTCAATGTCGAACAGCTCAACCTTATCAACGTCACTCACAGCTGAGACGTCCACCAGCGTTAAGCCGTGGCGATTTGCGAAAAATTCTGCCAGGAACGATGTGCCGGAGATTTCTTCCATCCGCATCAGATCATCAACTGTGAAAAACAGGCTGTTGCATTTGCGGTGCAGTCGGTTATTGAACTGGTCAATCGTCATGCCCAGCGCGGCCGCCATACCATTCCGCCCCTGTGGTAATGACTTACACATCTGCCTAACGGCTTCGTTTAATGTGGCTACCATTATGATTTCCTTTGGGTAGTTACTTTTTGCTTTCCGGCTCTGTAGCCTTGTTGTAAAGCGAAGGCTCAAACTTAAGCTTCCGGTTTGTGATCTTCTCAATCTGGTATGCGCGGCCTTCGGGTATTACCTCTGGCCAACCAGATACGGATGGGTGCTTGATGCCCAAAACATCTGCTGTTTTGCATACACCTCCAAAATACTTGATTACGTCTTGCTTCCTCATGTGAGCAATTCCTCTGATGGGTTGGCGTGCCATGCAATGTAGGATATCCAACATATGAATGTCAAGATTCTTACCTGCGATTTTGGTAGGATTGCCTACATGATGAATATGGGTGAACGCATCCGCGCCAAGCGGAAAGAATTGAAACTGACACAGCAGGCACTTGCAGAATTGGCAGGTGTTAATCGTGTGACCGTTACTGGCTGGGAGAAGGATGATTACCAGCCTAACGGAGCAAACTTGCAGGCTTTGGCTGATGCCCTGAAATGCGATCCAACATGGTTGGTTAGTGGTAAAGGTGAACCATCCACTCCCCCTGAGCTTAAAGCAGTATCAGTCAGCGTCAGGCAAGTGCCCCTGATATCATGGGTTCAGGCTGGTTCATGGACTGCAACTGATTCAGTAATGTCCGGCGACGAACCTATTACTTGGCTATACACCACTGCTACAGTCTCTGAAAAAGCATTTGCGCTTAGGGTCCGTGGCGACTCAATGACTAACCCATCAGGAAAACCAACAATCCCCGAAGATTCGATCGTCATTGTCGAACCAGAAATGAGCGACATTGCATCAGTAAACGGCAAAATCGTTGTCGCGCATGTTGACGGTGGCACCGAAGCCACGTTGAAGAAGTTTGTTGAAGATTATCCGCATCGTTATCTGGTACCTCTAAATCCAAACTATAAAACCATAGAGTGCGACGGTAATTGCCGAATAGTTGGTGTCGTGAAGCAAGTCATCATGGAGTTTTGATCCTCCCCCTCCAAATCAAGCCGGACTATATGTCCGGTTTTTTTTAACACATTATGTAGGGTTTCCTACAAACACACTTGACACTCATTTGTTGGTTATCCTACATTAAACCCAACAAAGCGAGCGCCAGCATAAATCGCTCTAACGAATAACCAGACATTTGGGCGTGAGTTAAGCATGAAGATGATTAAGCACATGGCCGACACCAGCATTCAGAACCTGATCACCTTCCTGCGTCTGTTTCCTGCTGCTGAGCTGATCTGTGATGCCGACTCCGGCGTGATGACGGTTGAACTCAATGATGCACCAGCACCATTCAGGGCGTCGTTTTAGTGGAGAGATTGGCGGCTACCTTTTCCCTCTGTTTCAGGTAAACCGCCCTTTTTCACAACGACAAGGGTATTTGCAAAGCGGGTGTTTTCGGACGCTTTAGAGACGTGGAGTAAGTGCCCTTTTCGTTGTGGTGAATGACGGATGATGACCGTCAAACGGTTGAGATTGATAAGCAGGCGAGACGTTCTAAGCGAGCATATGGACTGATCAAACGCGGAAGGTACGGGCGGCTACGATGAAAAACCACCGCGCCACTGAGCTGGATACGTTGTCACCAGCCACCACAACAAAGCCCAGACGATATCTGAGTGGCTTAAAAAACAGATGGGAGCCGGTGGAAGCCCGGCACACAACAGGTAAGAGCACTTTCGCCAAGCGGGGCTGAAAACCCAGAGAGTAAAGCCTTGAGGGGTCGCCTGGTTGAAGTTCAGAGTGCTCTGACCGTTGTGGTGATGGCGCCAAGTGCGAGCGCGGCAGAACCGGCATCCACATATTCCAATCGTGCGATGCTTCAAGTCTAAAGTCGCCGCTCTGGATGTTGCCCGTTCTGCCAGAGCTCCGGGAGGCACCCGGCATCACAACTTCTTTCCAGTGTGGAGAGCGCGGCTGTGGGTCAGTGCAGAGACCCACCAGCCATTTACGTTTAATCCCTTCGATTTATTGCCATTACCGGCAAGGGATTTCATCAACCTGAATTCGTGTGGAGACGATATGCAGAAGCCAAATGACAACATCACTGTCGAGATTGTCACCCTTCCCTACAGCGTAATTTTGGGCGGGTGGTTAATGCCTGATGGCACCGTGATTAAAAACCCAATCACCGCGCAGAACGCCGCTGAGCGCCTGAATAACGCGCCACGTTCAATCCACTGAGGCCACCAGCATGCTGAAGAAGTTATCAAATAAAGAGCTGGTCGCTGCAGGGCACAAGTTCGCAGCCAATATCAGCGCAGATACGCCGCTGATCGATATGGCGAAGATGGTCAGTGCGCTGGCCACCCAGCTCGATGCGGCGCTGGCAGCTGCTGCTGAAGCATGTAAGCAACGGGATCAGCTTGCGGCTGAAAACCCGATCAGCTGCAACATCATCGGTCGACTGATTGGGCAATACAGCGCAGCTGGTTACCACGCAGTGCAGAACTCAATTAACCCGGCTGAGTCTCTTCTTTACGACGCATTGCAGGCGCTAAAAACACCAGCCACTGACGCTTACCTGAACGCGGTGCGGGCGGAAGGTATTGAGGTGGCCGCTAATGATTTATTTGAAAAAACGACTGTTGGTCATCAAATGCTAATGGCATTCGCCGCCCAGCTCCGCGCCGGCAATGCTGGTAAGGATGGTGTGTGATGGCAGAGCCAATGGTTGTCAGCTTTTCCGGCGGGCAGTCATCCGCGTTCCTGTGTGACTTTCTTCTTCAGAACTACGCAGACGCTTTCGACTTCCACTTTGTGTTTGCAAATACCGGACGGGAACATGAAGAGACACTTATTTTTGCAGACAAGGTCGATAAGTTATTCGGACTTAATCTTGTCTGGCTTGAGGGTGTAACCAGTCCCGTACACGGCGTTGGAATGCAGCATCGCGTTGTTAACTTCGAAACAGCGTCGCGGAACGGTGAGCCATTCGAGCAACTCATCAGCGTTGAAGGCATACCGAATATCTCGCGGCAGAAATGCAGCGACTATCTCAAAACGCAGACTATCAGGTCATGGATGCGAGCTGTCGGCCTGGCTCGCCGCGGCTGGAGTGCAAAGACGGCGATCGGGATGCGTGCTGATGAGCCTCAGCGCGCGGATATGGAAAAGGACTCCACTAAACGCTACAACCTCGTTTATCCACTTTGCCACTGGGGATCATTCACAAAAGCAGACGTTAACGATTTCTGGGATGAGATGCCGTTTAAGCTCAACATACCGGCGCATTACGGAAACTGCCTGACCTGCTTTAAGAAGAGCAATGCAAAGCTGTTCCTCATCGCTCACGAGCATCCTGAGTGGTTTGCATGGAACCGCCAGATGGAAACGAAGCACGGCATGGTGAAGGCGCGGGAGGGTCATACGTGGTGGCGTGGGAAGCGTGATACTGACCAGCTAATCGCCGATGCACATCTTGAAGACAGGCAGCGGCTGATTTACCTCACCAAAACCAACCCAGACGACGGCGATGGCTGCACCTCTTCATGCGAGCCTTTCCAGAACGTTGCAGGTGAAGATGAATTTGAAGAGGAAGCCAAGGAGGCCAGCCATGACTGAGCGCGGGATGATTTTCAACGCAGAAATGGTTCGTGCAGTTCTGGATGGCCGCAAGACGCAGACGCGCCGCGCAGTTAAATTTCCTATCCGCGATAAAGATTTTGGTTGTGAGTTATCTGGTAACGAGTTGGTAGGCGAAGTCTTCGCAGGTAATTACCGGAATTGCCCGTTCGGTGCAGTAGGTGATCGCCTGTGGGTGCGTGAGACGTTTGCGACCGGATTATGCACAGCTACAACTATCGCCTATTGCGCAACCCACAAGCCGGAAGATTTAGACGAAGGTTGGTATGAACGTATTAAGTGGACGCCATCCATCCACATGCCGCGCTGGGCTTCACGCATAACGCTGGAGATTACCGGCGTTCGTGTGGAGCGGCTGAATGACATTAGCGAAGACGATGCGAAGGCTGAAGGTGCGCCAACTGAGTGTTGCGTTATCGGTGATAAGCATTTCCTCGGTTTCCGGAGTCTGTGGCGATCCATCTACGGCGCTGACAGCTGGCAGGCTAACCCGTGGGTGTGGGTCATTGAGTTTAAGCGCGTGGAGGTGAAGTGATGGATTACACGAAGCTGAATAAACATGAACTTGCCGACATGCGTAACGACATTGAAAGGGAGCAAAAACGCAGAGAGCAAGGTCCGAAAGTCATCACCTATCGCGTCACTTCATGCATGACTGAACATCGCCATTTCAAAGATATGCACTGTGCGTTGCTATGCCTCCGGGAAACGGTAGCGCTTGTGATAGATGAGTCTCTGGACGATGGCGGTGAATACATCAATAAATGTACGGGCATTGTAGGCGTGGTTTTTAGGGTCGAAGAGGTTCCTCAGGCTGACTTCGAAGCCTGGGAGAAAGCGAATTATTACGACGACAGCCTATACGAAGGCAGGCTTAGAGAATTGACCAATGCCTAAATCTCCGGCCGAACGCAAAGCAGCGCAGCGAGCCCGGCAGGCCGCTGCCGGTGCGACAAAGATTGAACTGGTGCTCGATGCACAGGAAGTAACGATGCTGGCGCAGAACTGCGCCGCTCGTCGCCCAGGGCGCGAACCCTACGACCTCAGCGAATACATCACCCTGCTCATCCGGAAAGATAACGCTGAGCTGCAGCAGTTAATCGCAGAGCTGGGAAAGCGTGACTGTGGCCGCTGTGGTGATCAGCTGCCAGTGCAGGATTGTCCCTGCAAAGGTGAAGCCGCCTGCTGGGTTAATGGCGGCTGGCATGAGACCAAACTGAATATTTTACCGTGACATGTCACGCGGGGATTTTATGAATAATTTAATGATCGACCTGGAAGGCTTCAGCCTGAAACCCGATGCGGCTATAGCCTCAATTGGCGCCGCATTCTTTGAGCCGCAGACCGGCATAATCGGCCAGTGCTTTTATACCGCTGTTGACCTCACCTCAGCGCAGCTGGCCGGCGTACGCATTGATGCTGATACCGTCATTTGGTGGATGAAACAGTCATCCTCTGCCCGCGCAGCCATCACAGGCGACGCAACGGATATCAGCCTGGCACTGTCCATGCTCAGCGAATTTATCATCGATGAGTGCCCCGCGAATCTGGTTCAGGTCTGGGGCAACGGAGCTAACTTCGATAACGTCATCCTGAGAACAGCATACGAACGCAGCAGCATTGAGTGCCCGTAGAAGTTCTTCAATGACCGTGACGTGCGCACGATCGTCGAGCTGGGCCGCGCTGTTGGTTTTGACCCGAAGAAAGACATGCCGTTTACCGGAGAAGTTCACAACGCACTGGATGATGCCATTCACCAGGCGAAATACGTGTCAGCAATCTGGCAGCGGCTTATCCCTGCCACCAGCAATATTTAACTTACGCCTGATGCAGCAGGCCAGCGTGGAGAATATGTATGAACACAATGTTTTTGTTAATGGCAGAGTATGAGACCGCAACCGTTCCGCTCAGCGATGTGTGTGAAAAATATTTTGGTATGAAAGCATCAACTGCTGAACGCAAGGCGGCGGAAAATAAATTACCAATCGCAACCTTTCGCACTGCTGACAGCCAGAAGGCACCCCGAATGGTGCATATTGCCGACTTAGCTGATTACATTGATCATCAGCGTAGAGCAAGCCAGGAACTCCATGCGGCGCTCTCCATTAGACAGTGATTCAAGGGCCCTTAGGGCCCTTTTCTTTTCTTAGAACTTTCGTTCATTTCCGTTGATATTCGCATTTCCCTGAGATATTTTTTTGATATTCGGGTCCCCATGAGGCCCCCATAAACACATAACTCATTGATTTATCAAAAAAGAACCCCAGCAAGGAACTGGGGTTTGGTACTTGCAAACATCACGTCAGGTTTTCGGCGTGCTGCGCGGCAAAATTGGTACGGGTCAGGCGACCCGGTCAACGCTCATCTGCATCATGCTCTT
>NZ_VOQX01000042.1:0-42984 GCF_016643525.1 Pantoea sp. Morm
CAGCCCTCAACCTGGGCGGCGATGTCAGGATGCTGCACCAACCAGTCGCTGACGGCCTGATGGCTGGCGCTATCCAGTTCACCATCCAGCCAGGCGTGCAGCTGGTTCTCATCGGGCGGGATATTCATTTTAATCTCCTCAACGTCACCGGGGCCGGCAGGCCTTCGGTCATGTGCTGCAACTGTTTTCGCGCCCGCGACAACCGTGACATCACGGTGCCCAGCGGAATGTTCAGCGTGTCAGCCGCTTCCTGATAACGCATGCCTTCCACGTTAACCAGAAGCAACAATGCGCGACTGTCAGCCGGCAGACGGGCGAACAGCGCCAGCATCTCATCGGCGATGGCGTGATGCTCAGCCGACTCGGCAAAAGGCTCGGCGCGGCTGAACAGCGTCATAATCGCCTGCCAACGCTTGCGGCGGCGTTCGCCATCAATAAACTGATGCCAGAGAATGGAAAACAGCCAGGCACGCAGACTGCGCGTGTCATCGCGCGCCGCGTCCAGTGCTTTGACCAGCGTGTTTTGTACCAAATCCTCAGCGGCCATGCGCTCACGCGTCAGCCCCAGCGCAAAACGCTGCAAATGCGGCAGTAATGCGCGGATTTCGTCATCGCTCAATGCAGACATTATTTTTGCTCTCGCACCCGGCGCAGGCCGGTCATGCTACTCAGCACGCCATCACGTAAAATCAGACCATGCAGCAGCGCGGCAGCCAGATGGGCCAGGATCAGCGCGAACAGACTAAACGCCAGCAGCGAGTGTAACGGGCGCAGCACGGCATAACTTTCCACGCTAACCGGCAGCAGCGGCGGCAGCACCAGACCTTCGCCAATCGTCACCGGAAACCCGCCTGCCGACAGCATCGCCCAGCCTACCAGCGGTTGCGCCAGCATCAGTAAATAGAGCGCCAGATGGGTCAAATGAGCCACCGTTTGCTGCCAGCCCGGCACCGACGCGGGCATGGCGGGCACACCATAGTAACGCCGCAGCCCGATACGCACGACCACCAGCAACGCGATCGCCACGCCGAGTGGTTTGTGTATCGCCAGCAGCAGTGAATGGGCAGCCGAGATATCCGCCACCATCGCCACACCGATAAATAGCATGGTCAGCACGGCCAGCGCCATCAACCAGTGTACGATGCGCAGCAGCGGATGAAACAGGGTTGTCTGGTGACTCATGATTTTTTCTCCTGCTGGTGCGCCTGTTCAGCCGTGCGCAGATTGAAAGATTTTGCGTAAGCGGCGGAGCGCGCGTTGAGCAGCGGATCGTCCGAGCCGCTGATGCCCTGCGGCAGAATCAGCGGATCGTAATTGATGTCATTGCAGCTGCCGCCCTGTTGCGGGATGCTGTCGCGCAGCGTCAGCGTACCGGCAACAACCTGTTGCCGATCGGCTGGCCACACCTTGCTGGCATCGTTCACCGCATCGCCGGGGTGAGCCACGCTGATCACCAGATCCCACTTCAGCGGTGCGGTCGCCAGGCGGTCGTGCAGGTCGCTCTGCAGATAATCCGGCTGCTGCTGAGCGGCGCTAATCGGCTGCCATGGCGTACGCGGCACCAGACTCCAGCGCACAAAGCGCGTTTCCCCCTGCGCATTGGTAAAGCGGAAGGCATTCAGGCTGTTGTACTGCTCCTGTGCCCAGCTGGCGGCCAGTATGTGGGTTTTTACCCAGGCAAAGAACGGTTTAACTTCGGGATGGGCAACGGTAAACGCCATCAGCTTTTGCGCATCAGGCTTGCCGGTCTGCGGCAGCGGTCGGCTGGCCTGCTGCTGATCGTAAAAAGCCTGCGGCGTACTGACCGGGAAAAACGGCAGCGCGTTCATGCCGGTACGCCACTGCTCGCCGTGCGCCAGCTGAAATTCCAGCGCCAGGCTGCGCACCGGCACGCCATAATCCGGCGCGTGCGGATTACCGCCGGCAATGGCAAAGCGGCCAATCACCGGCACCCTACCCGGCTGGAAAACGCTGGCGCGTGACAGAAACGCCGCGTTGCCGCTGGAGGTAAAATCGCCGGTAACGCACACGCCCTTGGCATGATTGCGCCGGTATCCCGGATGCACACCGCTGTTTTGCTGCAGCGACTGCACCAGACTTTGCGCACTGAGGTGCTGCGGCGTCAGCCAACCGCCTGCAGCAAGAAACAGCACCAGCAGTAATCCGGGAATAATGACCACCAGCAGTAACAACGGCAGATGTCTGACCGTAGGTTTGAAGTTCATCTTAGCCAACTCAGTAAGGAAAAGTGGGCATAAGACGAACCAGCGCGGCGTTTATTCCCGCGCGGTAAAAATTATTTTATGACCAGCGCCGGCGTCCGGCGCGCATCGCGCACCGCAATGGCATGAATCAGCAGCCCCAGCACGGACAGAATGGCCCCAACCCAGCCGGTGGACTGCCAGCCCAGCCCGGCGGAAATGGTGATGCCGCCGAGCCACGCCCCCAGCGCGTTAGCAATGTTGAACGCCGAGTGATTAAGCGCGGCCGCCAGGGTTTGTGCATCACCGGCCACGTCCATCAGGCGGATTTGTAGCACGCTTCCCAGCGCCACCATGGTACCGACCAGCATCACGTTAAGCGCGCCCGCCAGCGCATAATGCGCGGCAAAGACAAACGCGCTCAATACCAGCAGCGACCACACCAGCACAATGCGGATGGTTTTCTCCAGCCCGCGATCGGCCAGACGTCCCCCGACAAGGTTGCCGATAATCATGCCAAGACCAAACAGCGCCAGTATCGCCGGTACCAGATTCTCCGGCAGGTGGGCCAGTTCCATCATGGTGGGTTTAACGTAACTGAATACCGAGAACATGCCGCCGCTGCCAATCGCGCCAATCGCCAGCGTCAGCAAGACCTGCTTGCGCGTCAGCGCCGAGAGTTCGCGCAGTGGACTGGCCTGCTTATCACCGGCCATATTGGGTACCCAAAGCCATACCAGTAGCAGCGTCAGCAGCGCCAGTCCGCCAACAATGGCAAACGCATCACGCCAGCCAAACCACTGGCCGATGGCGGTAACGGCAGGTACGCCAATCAGATTGGCGATGGTTAATCCCAGCAGCACCATCGACACCGCCTGCGCGCGCCGCGCGCGCTCCACCAGTCCTGCCGCCACCAGCGCCGCCACGCCAAAGAAGGTGCCGTGGGGAAAGCCCGCCAGAAAGCGGGCCACCAGCATCGCAGGGTAGCCCGGCACGACAGCGCTCAGCAGATTACCCAGCGCAAACAGGCCCATCAGCGTCATCAGGAAATTACGCCGTGAAGCCCGCGCGCCGAGAATAGCCAGCAGCGGCGCGCCAATCACTACGCCGAGGGCATAAATGCTGATGAGATGGCCAGCTTCAGGAATGGTGACGTTCAGGCCTTTCGCCGCATCGGGCAGCAGGCCCATGATGACAAATTCACCGGTGCCGATGGCAAATCCGCCGGTGCCCAGCGCGAACAGCGCTTTTGGCACGCTGTGACGCGGCAGCGAGGCCTCGTCCGGGAGCTGAGAGAGTTGAGGTTGTACTGATGACATGTTTTTTTCCGTACCGCAGGTGAAAAAACAGCAAAGAGGCTGGCGACAGTGTCTGTTCAACAGCCTCTTTGCTGCGGGTTTTAGCGCGTCAAGCTTAGCGCATTTAAGGTTGAATCGGGTTCAACGAAGTCTTGAGCGCAACACGGTAACCGAAAAGCGCCTGCAACGGGCGAAAGGGCAAAAGCTCAGGACGCGCTGAGCGCCTGCCGCGCCAGCAGCGCCGCGCCCACCATGCCGCCCTGGTGGGCAAACTCGCCCGGCACCACCAGCGCATGCGCTGTGCTGCGCAACACACAGCGCTGCACCGCATCATTAAGCGCAGCAATCAGCGGGGTGACCGAAGCCAGTCCGCCGCCTACCGCCACCCGCGACGCGCCGGTAATGTTAATGGTGTAGGCGAGCGGCTCGCTCACCAGTTGCAGCCAGGCTTCTATCGTCTGCTGCGCCCGCGCTTCTGCCTGCTGCCAGCGGGCAATGATTTCCACGCTGCTGGCGCTTTCAGCGTGCAGCACCTGATGCAGCGTTTCCAGTCCGCGCGCGCCGCCGTAGGTGTCCAGACACCCTGTCTGGCCGCACGGACACGCCTGGCGCGGCACGCGCACGCGACCATGCGCCAGCGTCACTTCCGTGAGGGTAATCGGCCCGTGGCCCCATTCGCCGGTCAGGCCGTTTTGTCCGGTGATAATGCGGCCGTCCGCCACCAGACCACCGCCCACGCCGGAACCGAGAATCGCGCCAAACACCACTTTGTGCCCTTTGCCGCTGCCGGCCAGCGCCTCGGCCAGGGCAAAGCAGTCAGCGTCATTGTGTGCGACCACTGGCCGCTGCAGCACCTCACCCAGCTCCCGCGCCAGATTACGCCGGTGAAAAGCCGGGATGTTACTGGCAAACATTTCGCCGGTTTGCGGTGCCACAATCCCCGCGGTGGAGATGGCGACAGCCGCCTGGCTGCTGAAATGGTTATGCTGCCCGGCGATCATCTCGCTGACTCTGGCGCAAAAAGCCTGCCAGTCCGTCGCCGGGATTTTTTGCTGATCGAGCAGGGTTAGCCGATCCTGCGCATCCATCACGCCAAGCTTAATAAAGGAGCCGCCCAAATCGAGGCAGATCACGGTTGAGTGCGGGTGAGTCATAAACGTTTATCCATTACATCGCGCAGGCCGTCGCCCAGCACATTAAAACCGAGCACGGTAATCAAAATCGCCAGTCCGGGAAATAGGGAGACGTAAATATTTAGCCCGAGAAAGTTGCGGCCATCGCTCATCATGGTGCCCCACTCCGGCATCGGCGGCTGCACGCCGAGCCCGAGAAACGACAGACTGGCGGCAGAAAGCACCACCGCACCAGCCGTCAGCGTCGACTGTACAATCAGCGGGCCAATGGCGTTGCGCAGAATATAGTGCGTGATAATGCGCGGGTATCGCACGCCAAGCATATGCGCCGCTTCGATATACTCCATATTTTTCAGTCCCAGCGTCAGGTTGCGACTCAGACGTGCATACACCGGGATCGAGAACAACGAAATGGCGATCAGCATGTTTGTCAGCCCCTCGCCGAGCACGCTGACAATCAGAATCGCCAGTACGATGCCGGGGAAGGCGAAAATAATATCCATCAGCCACATGATCAGCGCATCAATTTTGCGTCCAGCCAGCCCCGAGATGATGCCCAGAGGAATGCCGATCGCCATTGAGATGGCCACGCTGAGACTCACCTCAAATAGCGTGATGCGCGCGCCATAAATGACGCGGGCAAAAATATCGCGGCCGTAATCATCGGTGCCGAACCAGTGGGCAACGGAAGGTGCCTGCAACGTGTTCAACAGATCCTGCTCGATGGGATCCCAGTGAGTGATCAGCGGTGCTAAAAGGGCAGCCAGCACCACCAGCAGCACCAGCCCGCCTCCGGTCGTGATGGAAGGGTTGCCAAGCAAAAACCTCACGATCTGGCGGCGGCGCGCGGGCGGCGGCTGGAGAGACGTGTCGAAACTGTTCATCAGTCGAACCTTATTTTCGGGTTGAGCAGGCCAATCACTATCTCACCCACCAGATTCATCAATACCACGCCGGTTACCGCCACTAACGTTACGCCCTGAATCACCGGATAATCGCGGTATTTCACCGAATCCACCAACAGGCGGCCAATACCCGGCCAGTTAAACACCGACTCAGTGACCACTGCACCCCCGATCAGGCTGCCAAAATTCAGCGCGACGATGGTGACAATCGGTATCAGCGCATTGCGCAGCGCGTGTTTCCAGTTAACGCTGGCCGACGATAACCCTTTGGCTCTGGCGGTACGGATGTAGTCCTGACTGAGCACATCCAGCATGCTGGAGCGCGTCATCCGCGCGATCATCGCCATCGGGAGAATCGCCAGCGTCACGGTCGGCATCACATAGTTGCGCCACGAATCAGCGCCGAGTAGCGGCAGCCAGCCGAGCTGAACCGCAAAGTAGTTCATCGCCAGCAACGCCAGCCAGAAGTTCGCAATCGAGGCACCGGCAATGGTCAGTACCATGACGATCTGATCGGGAATGCGCTGCCGGTAAATGGCCCCGGTCATGCCCGCCGGCACGCCGATGGCAATCGCCAGCAGGTACGCCAGCGCCGCCAGCGACAGCGTGTACGGCAGGCGTTCGCTGATTTCGGTCATCACTGGCCGCTGCGACTGCAGCGACAGTCCAAGATTGCCATGCAGCGCTTCACCGGCAAACCTGACGTATTGCAGCGGCAAAGGCTGATCCAGACCGAGCCGCACGCGCATACTGTCCACCGCTTCCTGCGGCGCTTCCGGGCCGGCCATCAGGCGTGCCGGATCGCCCGGCAGCGCGCGGATGGCGATAAACACGATGATCGACACACCGAAGATAATCAACGGCAGCGAGAGCACCTTTTTTGCGACATACGCTTTCATATCAATCAGCCATCAGCACTATTTTTTCACGGCATCACGGACCACAATCTGGCCGCCCGGTTGCATTGTCACGCCACTGATATTTTTGCGCGTCGCATACAGATCATCCTGATAGTAGAGCAGCACCTGCGGGGCGAGTCCGCTGATCCGCTGCTGTGCCTGGAAATAGAGCGCTTTGCGCTGGGCATCGTCGAGCGTGGAGGCGGCGCTATCGATTAGCTCATCGGTACGTTTGTCGCTGAAGAAGCCGAGGTTAGCCCCGCCGGGCGCAAAGCTGCTGCTGTGATACAGCGGACGCAACTGCAGATCCGAGCCGTACAGCCCCGAAGACCAGGACGCCAGCACCGCGTCCGTACCCTGCGCGGCTTTCTCTTTGGCATCGGCAAACGCCGCTTTGGCCCATACGCCGCTCTCCATCTGGCGCACGCTGAGCTTGACGCCAATTTTGCTCCACATACCCTGCAGAACCTGCGCAGTGCGTGCGTCGGGTGCCTGCACGGCAATCGACATGGCGAAGCCGTCGGGATAGCCTGCTGCCTTAAGCAGGTCTTTGGCTTTCTGCACATCGTACGGATAGTCATGCAATGCTTTGTCGTAGTTGGCATCGACCGGCGCCAGCGGGGAATTGGCCGGCTGCGCATAACCAAACATCACCGCTTTTACCAGCGCCTGCTGGTCGGTCGCGAAGTTCAGCGCCTGGCGCACTCTGACATCGCTGAGGGCTTTACTCTGCGTATTGAGATCGATCCAGAATACCGCCGCGCCCGGCGACTGTTTTAACTGCACGCCGGGATTATTTTTTAACATGCCGGCAAATTGCGGCGGCACCGGGTTAATAATATCGACCTGACCGGATTGCAGCGCCATATTCATGACTGACGGCTCACTGCTCCAGGTCCATTTTATTTCGTCCGGCCCGGCAGACTTGCCCCAATAGTCCGGATTCTTCTGCTCCAGGACAAATTCACCGGATTTATACTGCGCCAGTTTATAGGGTCCGGTACCGTCGGCTTTATTATTGATAGTGCCGGCTTTGTCAGCTTGTGGACTCACTATTAATCCCGGACCGGAGGCCAGCACAGTTAAAAACGCCGGATTAATTTTCTTCAGTGTAAAGGTGACGGTTAAGTCATCTTTTTTCTGCACGTCCTGAATAAAGGTGCGAATTTTCCCACTTCCGGCGAGACCGCGCTTCGTATCAAGATGACGCTGAAAGTTTTCAACGACCGCATCGGCATTAAATGGCGTGCCATCGTGGAATTTAACGTTGGGACGCAGCGTAAATTCCCAGTGCAGTCCGCTGTCGTCGGCATGCCAGGAGAGCGCCAGGGCCGGCATGATTTTGCCATCGTCACCGAGCCGCGTCAGGCCTTCATACATCGGGTCCAGCACCGTGCCGGTAAAGGTCGCGGTCTGATTGCCCGGGTCCATGCTGCGCGGCGGTTCGTTTTGCATAATGACCAGCTGAGCAGCCAAAACCGATGCGCTGGAAAACGACGCCAGAATACCCGCGGCAAGTGTCAGTACCCTGAAATGCTTGAGTGTGCTTTGCATGAAGGCCTCAGTGAATCAGTGACAAAGAGTGAAGAGTCATTGCCCGGCAGGCAGCTGACCGTCAATGCGCGCCATCGCCTGCCATACGCTTTGGATGTGTTAACGGCAGCAGAAGAACGGGCTCGACGCTATATAAGGCACACTCTGCAAACAAAAGCCAAGATGTCAGTTCATATATTTTACTTATAATTCGATCTGCATTCAGAAAATAAACTAAATACGCTTGAATTTGTTTTCACGGCTGATTATTGTCGGCCAAATACAGCCTGTGCCGTGAGAACCCGGATGCTTAATGCTCATCAGCAACAAATTCTGCGTTTATTAATTTCTTCGCATGGCATGAGCCGCACGGCAATTGCGGAAAAAATGAAGCTGAGTAAAGCCGCAATCAGCACATTAATCAAAGAGATGCTTAGCGCAGGACTGCTTGAGGAGAGCATTCCGGAAAGTAACGGTCAGGGTCGGCCTTCGGTGTTATTAAAAATGCGTGCCGACAGCGCCTATTTTCTCGGTGCGTCGTTGCTCGGTGACGATGTGTATCTGGTGCTGACAGATATGCACGGCCGCATCCTGGCCAGCACCCACATGCCGCTGAATCCCGATCCTGCGCTGCTGGCTGGTGCGCTGGCCGCCGCCATCCCCGGTCTGCTTGCACAAAAAGGCATCTCCGCCGACCAGCTTATCGGGCTGGGCGTCACGCTTTCCGGCTTTGTGGATGAAAACCAGGCGGTGTGCGTTCAGTCTGCCCTGCTGGGCTGGAAAAACGTCCCGCTGGCGGCACTGCTTAACGCGCAAACCGGTCTGGAGGTGTCACTGGAAAACGATGCCAAAGCTCTGGCGGTCAGCGAAAAGATTTTCGGCGTGGCGAAAAAGGCACGGAATTTCACCCTGATTTCCCACGGCGACGGCATTGGCTCCGCGCACTTCTTTCAGGGGCAGCTGCACCGCGGCGCGCACGGTGGGGCCGGTGAAATTGCTCACTGTACCGTAGAGCCCGGCGGGCGTCCGTGCCGCTGCGGCAAACGCGGCTGCCTTGATACGCTGGCATCGCTCACTGCGATGCGTGAAAGCATGCGTGACAAACAGCTGCCCTGCACCAGCGTTGCCGAACTGGAAGCGCTGGCGGTAAAAGGCAATAGCGCCGCGATCGCCATTCTGCACCAGGCAGGTGACGCACTTGGCCTCGCCATCGCCAATATCATTCAGATGAACGATCCGGAGATGATTGTCATCGCCCATCAGCCGGATGCATTCGACGGCCTGCTCAGAACCGTGGTGATGCAGGCGGTAGATAGTCACGTGTTGCCTTCAATTATGGGTAAGACGCCCATCGCCAGCATGGCGATTGATCAGTTGAGCTGGGCCCGCGCCGCAGCCAGTGTGGCGGCTTACCGTTTTATCGTTCACTTACCCGACTAGCGGAGTCTGTTATGCGCATTGCCTATGGTGGAATTCATACTGAATGCAGTACCTGGAATCCGGTGCTCAATTACGCCGACGACTTCCGCATCGTGCGCGGTGAAACGATGACGTCCAATCCCTATTTCGCCTTTCTGCAGGATTACGCGGCCGAATTTCTGCCGACCTTTCACGCCCGCGCCATTGCCGGTGGACCGGTGGCACGTGTGACCTATGATGCCTTCAAACAGGAGTTTCTCCGTCGGCTCGAAGCGTATTTGCCCGTGGATGGCGTTTACCTGGCGATGCACGGCGCGGTCTATGTCGAAGGAATGGAAGACGCGGAAGGCGACTGGATTAGCGCGACGCGCGAGCTGGTCGGGCCCGATTGTCCGATTAGCGTCAGCTACGATCTGCACGGCAATGTCTCGCAGCGCATCATCGACGCGATCGATATGTTTTCAACCTACCGCACGGCACCGCATATCGATGTGGAAGAGACCATGCGCCGCTCCGTCTCAATGCTGGTCAATAGCCTGCAAAGCGGCATCCGACCGGGTGTGGTGTGGGCACCGATCCCCGTGGTGCTGCCAGGCGAGCGCACCAGCACGGAAGATGAACCGGCCAAAAGCCTTTACGCCAGCCTGCCCGGGATTAACGCACTTGAACATATCTGGGATGCTTCGCTGATGGTTGGCTATGTCTGGGCGGATGAGCCACGCGCCACGGCGGCAGCCATCATGACCGGTACCGATGCCGATGTGCTGTCTGAGCAGGCGGCCAAACTGGCGCTGGCTTACTGGCAGGCGCGTGAGCAATTTGTGTTTGGCTGCGTGACCGGCAGTACTGAAGAGTGCGTACGCATGGCGATTTCCAGCCCTGGCGGACCGGTGATTCTCGCCGACTCCGGTGATAACCCGACCGGCGGCGGCGTGGGCGATCGGGGCGATGTACTGGCCGAACTGCTGCGGCAAAATGCGCAGGATGTCATCGTTGCCGGCATTACCGATAAACCGGCCACGGAGGCGGCCTTCGCCGCGGGCGTCGGCGCCCAACTGTCCCTGACTATCGGTGCCACGCTGGATCCTGCTGGCGGCAAAGTCAGCGGCGAGTTTGAGGTGCTGCGGCTGAGTGATGATGCCCGTTCGGTTGCCCGTCAGGCGCTGCTGAAGATTGCGGGCATCACCGTGGTGGTTGCCGATCGGCGTCGGCCTTACCACAACCTGGCGGATTTCGCCCTGCTCGGACTCGATCCGCGCCAGGCAAAAATTGTGGTGGTAAAATCCGGTTACCTGTCACCCGAGTTGGCGCCGATTGCCAATCCCAACCTGATGGCGCTGTCGGAAGGTGTGGTCGATCAGTATGTTGAACGGCTGGTGCGGAAACGCAAGCTGCAGCCGGCTTATCCGTTCAATACCGATTTTACCTTTGTGCCGGTCAGCACCCGCTCGGCGCGCTTTGTGGCGGCACAATGAATCGCGCTGACCCGCCGGTGCTGAGCATCGAAAATCTCACCGTCGCGTTTCGCAGTGATGACCGCTGGCGTGAGGTGGTGAAAAACGTCTCTTTTACCCTCGGTGCCGGCGAAACGCTGGCGATTGTGGGTGAGTCGGGCTCAGGCAAAAGCGTTACCTCGATGGCGATCATGCGCCTGCTGAATAGTCGTCACGCACGTATCAGCGGCAAAGTGCTGCTGAACGGCGTGGACTTGCTCACGCTGAGCGAACGTGCAATGCGCGATATCCGTGGCAATGCCATCGCGATGATATTCCAGGAGCCGATGACCAGCCTTAATCCGTCGTTCACTATCGGTCACCAGATCGCTGAGGCGCTGATCGCGCACCGCAAAATCAGCGCACGCGCCGCCCGCGAGGAGACCATCCGGCTGCTGGAGAAAGTGCGAATTCCCAACGCGGCCAAACGCTTCAGTGATTACCCGCACCACTTTTCCGGCGGCATGCGTCAGCGCGTGATGATCGCCATGGCGCTGGCGCTGCGTCCAAAACTGCTAATTGCTGACGAGCCGACCACGGCGCTCGACGTCACGATTCAGGGTCAAATCCTTGACCTGATCAAGACCCTGCAGGAGGAGGAAGGCACCGCCGTACTGTTCATCACCCACGATATGGGCGTGGTGGCAGAAGTCGCCGACCGCACGCTGGTGATGTATCAGGGCGCGATGGTGGAAACCGGCAGCACCGCCGCGATTTTTTCAGCCCCGGCGGCAGAGTATACCCGCACTCTGATTGCGACCGTGCCGCAGCTGGGTGCCATGAGCGGCATCGATGGACCGCGTAAGTTTGCGCTCAACGGCGAAGCGCCGGTGGCGCAGGCGCGGCAGACGCCACAAGGGCAAACGCCGCTGCTGTCGGTGAAGAACCTCAGCACGCGCTTCAGCATTCACGAAGGGCTGTTCAGCCGTAAAACCGGTGCGGTGCACGCCGTGGAGAATATCTCGTTTGATCTGCTGCCGGGTGAAACCTTGTCGCTGGTCGGCGAATCCGGCTGTGGCAAATCCACCACCGGCCGCTCGCTAACGCGGCTGGTGCAGCCGAACTCCGGGCAGATTGCTTTTGACGGCAGCGACGTGCTCACCCTCTCCCGGCAAGAACTGCGCAAGCTGCGCTGCGCCATGCAGATGATTTTTCAGGATCCGTTTGCCAGCCTTAACCCGCGCATGTCAGTCCTTGAAGCCCTCACCGAACCTTTTTTACAGCATCGGCTGGGCAGTAAGGCCGCTGCACAGAGCAAAGCGGCCGAACTGATGACGCGCGTTGGCCTGCCCGCAACTATGCTGAAACGCTATCCGCACGAATTTTCCGGCGGCCAGCGTCAGCGCATCTGCATTGCCCGTGCGCTGATGCTCGATCCGAAAATGATCATTGCCGACGAGTCGGTGTCCGCCCTTGATGTCACCGTGAAAGCGCAGATCATCAATCTGCTGCTCGATCTGCAACACAGCCTGAATCTGTCGTATCTGTTTATCTCGCATGATATGGCAGTAGTGGAGCGCATCAGCCATCGTGTGGCGGTGATGCTGCTGGGAGAGATTGTTGAGATTGGACCGCGCGCGGCTATTTTTGAGAATCCGCAGCACCCATACACACAAAAACTGCTCGCTTCGGTGCCGGTGCCCGATCCGACGCGCCGCCATTTAAAACGGCACGTGGACGTCAGCGAGCTGAAGAGCCCGGTGCGCGCCAATGGGTTTGTGCCGGAAACACGGCATTATCAGGAAGTGAGCGCCGGACACTGGGTGATGCGGTAAAATGCTGGCCGCGTTTTTCACTTCATCAGCACCTGGAACTGCGGATTAAACTCATCAAAAATTGGCAGAGCCGCTGCGCCCAGGGCGGCGGTGTCGCTGCCGGTCATGCCGGTCTTGAGTCGCGTGCCGGTCAGATAGCGGCCGCGCACCGATTGGTAGAGCGGCGGCAGGCGCTGGATAATTTTATCCAGCAACACCGCTGGCATCATGCCGCCGATAATCACGCTCTCGGCATCAAAGATACATTCCAGCATGTTAATACCCTGGCGCAGCGGCGTAAGTACGGTATCGATCCAGCGATCAAACAGTGCCGGATCAACCTGCAGTAAATCTTCCGGCAGCGCGCTCATTGGGTCCAGCCCGCAGAATTCGTAAGCGGCCTGCAGCGAAACATAACGCTCCAGGCAGCCGTGATTGCCGCAGTAACACTCACGTCCACCGGGTTCCACCACCACATGCCCCACTTCACCGGCGTTGTGCGCATGGCCGCTGTACACATGGCCATCCATGATGATGCCCGCGCCCAGGCCCGTACCAATATACAGATAAATAAAGGAATTAAGATGACGCGCCACGCCGTGAAAGCGTTCGCCAATCGCCGCGACGGTGGCATCATTCTCCAGCGTGACCGGCAGTCCGCTCATCTCAGCGAGACGCGCCGCGATATCGACATCCTCCCAGCCGTGCAGCGTGGTCGGCCCCATTGACGAGATACCCTCCACACCAAACGGCCCCGGCATCACTACGCCAATACCCAGCACTTTTTGCCAGCGCGGCCCGGTCTGCTGTTTGATCTCCGTCAGCACCCCGGCTATGCGCGCTAATGTGGCATCCGGCTGCGGTTTTTGCACCATAATAAGGCGGCGAAAATGGATTTCACCTGTCAGGTCCACCAGCACAATCAGTAGCGTCTGATGGTCGAGATGGATGCCGATGGAAAACGCACTGGCCGGATTCAGGGTGACCGGAATCGCCGGCTGACCGCGGCCCTGCTTACGCGGCTGACGGCTGGTGAGCAGTTCCGCCTGCTCCAGTTCAGCGACAATATTCGAGACGGTTTGCGGCGTTAACGCGGTCAGTCGCGCCAGCTCGGCACGGGTCAGCTCACCGTGCAGGCGTATCGCTTCGATAATCACCCGACGATTGTGCGCGCGCGCATGTTCCAGATTGGTTCCCGACGTTTTCATCCTGCTCGCTTCCCTCTTTTAACCACCGCAGCCGACCGCCGCCTCAATATCTATGATCGGCCACACATTTTACAACCTGTTTACCTGACAGCGGCAAAAATCTGTGCAAAGTAGTGTCGGATGGCAGCGTTGTTTTCTGCCCTGGCACGTCCCTTGCTTTAGCTCACTGCTGTCAGCCACTGCGCGCTGGCAATCTGTGCGCGATATTAAATCAATCAAATTGATTTAATTAAACACCCTCTACTGCATGAAGGCGAGAACGCAATGAAAAATCAGATGAAAGGTTGTTTTGCCGCCGTACTGTTCGCCTGCGCGGGCAGCGCGGCAGCGGCTACCACTACGCTTAACGCCCTGTTTATGACGCAGGCGGCCTACAGTGAAAACGATATCCGCGCCATGACCCAGGCGTTTCAGACAGCGCACCCGGACGTGCAGGTTAATCTGGAGTTTGTTCCTTACGAGGCGCTGCACGATAAGATCGTCGCGGCACGCGGCGCGGGCGGCAACGGTTACGATGTGGTGCTGTTTGATGCCATCTGGCCGGCGGAATTCAGCAAGTTCGACCTGTTGCAGGATGTCAGCAGCCGCATCAGCGCAGATGAAAAAGAGAAAATCTTCCCCGGCGCAATGAACACCGTGGTGTTCAAAGGCAAAACACTGGGCATGCCGTGGATCCTCGACACCAAATATCTCTACTACAACAAAGCGATGCTGGAAAAAGCCGGCATCAAAGATCTGCCGCAAACCTGGCAGCAGGTGATGGATGATGCGCGCATCATTAAGCAGAAAAATATCGTTAAATATCCGCTGGTATGGAGCTGGTCACAGGCGGAAGCGCTGGTGTGTGACTACACCACGCTGGTCTCCGGTTTCGGCGGCAAATTCTATAACAACGGTAAGCTCGATTTCTCTACGCCAGCCTCGCTGCAGGCGGTGAAGCTGATGAAAAGCTCGCTCGATGAGGGTCTGACCAACCCGGCTTCGCGCGAATATCTGGAAGAGGACGTGCGCAAAGCCTTTTCCAACGGCGATGCGGCTTTCGCTCTCAACTGGACCTACATGTACAACATGGCCAACGATGCCAAGCAGAGTAAAGTCGCCGGCCAGGTTGGCATCATGCCCGCACCCGGCGATGCGCCCAATCGTTTCGGCGCGGTCAACGGTTCGATGGGTCTGGGCATTGCCAAAGGCAGCAGCCATCCGGATCAGGCGTGGCAGTACATCAGTTACATGACTTCGCAGCCGGTACAGAATAAATACGCCACGCTCAGTCTGCCGATCTGGAAAAGCTCCTACCAGGATCCCGCGGTCAGTAAGAATCAGGAGAGCCTGATCGCTGCTGCCGACAAATCGCTGAATGTCATGCTGTCGCGTCCGGAAACCGCTGATTACTCACGTCTCTCCAACACCCTGCAGCAGCAGCTGCAACAGGTTCTGGTCGGCAGCGCGACACCGGAAGCAGCCATGCAGGCGGTAGACAAAAGTGCGGCGCGTCTGCGTTAAGGGGTCAGTATGCTGAGTTTGCGTCAACGCGAACAACGGCAAGCATGGGTGCTGCTGTCACCCATGCTACTGGTGATGCTGTTGCTCACCGCCTGGCCGCTGCTGCGCACTATCTGGCTGAGTTTTACCGATGCCGCGCTGATTGGCAGCGGCGGTGAAGCACCGCAATGGATTGGCCTGGAGAACTATCTCTACGCCATTACCGATGCGGATTTTCAAACCTCGCTGTGGCGCACGCTCTACTTCACCGTGGTGTCGGTAGCGATTGAAGGCGTCATCGGCGTGCTGGTTGCGCTGCTGCTCAACCAGAAATTCGCCGGACGTAACGTGCTGCGCGTGCTGGTGATTCTGCCGTGGGCGCTGCCAACCATTGTGAACGCCATGATGTGGCGCCTCAATTTCAATCCGGACTACGGCAGTATCAACGCCCTGCTGACGCAGCTCGGTATCATTGATGGCTACCGCAGCTGGCTGGGGTCGCCGGCTTCCGCGCTCAACGCAGTAATGTTTGCCGACATCTGGAAAAACTATCCGCTGGTGACGCTGCTGGTGCTGGCGGCGCTGCAGTCGGTGCCGGAGGATCTTTACGAAGCGGCACGGCTGGATGGCGCATCGGCATGGCGGCGTTTTCGTGCCATCACCTTTCCGGCGATTGTCGGATCGCTCAGCGTGGCGCTGGTGTTACGCACCATCGACGCCTTTAAGATCTTCGACATCATCTATGTAATGACGCGCGGCGGTCCGGTCGACAGCACCAAAACGCTGAGCTTTTACGTCTATCAGGAATCCTTCAGCTACCTGCGCGCCGGCAGTGGTGCGGCTTATGCCATGTTAATGACGCTGCTGTGCGCGGTGCTGATCACCCTTTACATGCTATTACTGTGGCGGCAGCGCCGTCGGGGAAGTGCCTATGAAGGTTAAACTGCGTACCTGCGCTAAATACGCGGCGGCGCTGCTGGTGGCGCTCTCTGTCGTGGCACCGATGGGCTGGTTGTTTCTGATGAGCGTCAGCGCCACCAGCGATCTGACACGCGTGCCGCTGGAGTGGCTGCCGCGCCAGTGGGATTTCAGCCGCTACGGCAGGCTGATCTCGCTGGAACCCGGCCAGCCCGGCGCGCTGTTTCTACATGCGCTGGGTAATAGCCTGCTGGTGGCAACCGGCGCAACACTGGTATGCCTGCTGCTGGCGATCCCGGCGGCGTTCAGCTTCTCGCGCTATCGCGGCCGTGACGGCTGGCTGTTCGCGTCTCTGGCCATCTATATGGTGCCGCCGGTGGCGTTTGTGCTGCCGCTCTACTTTCTGCTGCAGCAGTTCGATCTGCTCAACACCCGACCCGGTTTGATCATCGTGTACTGCTCGCTGATTCTGCCGTTTCTCACCTGGATGCTGAAAAACCAGTTTGATGCCCTGCCGCAGGATATCGAACAGGCCGCGCGTCTTGATGGTCTGCGCGTCTGGCAGGTGCTGCTGCGCATTACGCTGCCGCTGGCGAAACCGGTGCTGGGCGCGGCGGCGCTGTTTGGCTGGCTGCTGGCGTGGGATGAATTTTTCTACGCCCTGCTGTTCACCAGTAACATCGCCGCACAAACCCTGCCGGTCACCATTGCCGGCTTTACCGCAGGCCGCGCCACTGACGATGGGCTGATTGCCGCCGTCGGTATTCTGGCGTCGGTTCCTCCTCTCTTTATCGCTATCTGGCTGCAAAAAACGCTGGTCAGCGGCCTTGCCAGTGGCGGGAGCAAAGGATGATGAGCAATAAGGAAGCCCGCGCCACGCTCTACGTGGTGGGCAATATCAATGTCGATGTCATCATGGGTACGCTGGACAGCTGGCCGCAGCGCGGCACCGAAGTGATGCTGCAGCACAGTGAGCTGCGTCCGGGCGGTTCGGCGGGCAACTGCGCACTGGCGCTGGAAGCGATGCAGGTGCGCCATCGCGCCGTCGCTAATCAGGGCGATGATGGCCTCAGCGCATGGCTGGCGAGCCATTTTCCGCACAGCGCGGCGCACTGGACACGCTACCCCTGCGAAACCTCGCTCACCGTTGGCGTTACGCACTCCGATCACGAGCGATCGTTCCTCAGCAATCTCGGTCACATTGTGCGGCTCAGCGCGCAGGACGTGCTGAGCCAGCTCCCGGCGCAAGCCAGCAGCAGCGATATCGTGCTGTTGTGCGGCACGTTTCTCTGCCTGCAACTGTATGACGACTATCCGCAGTTGCTGGCCGAACTGCAGCAGCGCGGGTTTATCACCGCCGTCGATACCGGCTGGCCGCCGCAGGGCTGGAGCGATGAGGTACGCGCGCAGATCGCCCGCTGGCTGCCGCAGTGCGACTGGCTGCTGCTCAATGAAGTCGAAACGCTCGGACTGAGTGGCACAGATGATCTGCACACCGGCGCGCACCTGCTGGCGCAACGGCTCAGCGGGCGCGGCGGCTGCGTGGTGAAATGCGGTGCGCAGGGCGCGGGCTGCTGGCAGCGTCAGCGCAGCCTGCAACAGCCTGGTCGCGCGGTCGCGGTGGTCGACACCATCGGTGCCGGCGACAGCTTTAACGCTGGTTTTCTTACCGCGCTGCTGCATCAGCAGGAGCTTGCCACCGCGCTGCAATGGGGCATTGCGGTGGCCTCACTGGCAATCAGCACGCAGCCACGTCGCTATCCCGACTGGCAACAACTGCAACTATGCGCACAGGAGTTTTAAATTATGGCCGGTGTTGAACTCGTTAAAGTGGCCAAGCGCTACGGTAAACAGTCGGTGCTGCATCCGCTCGACCTGACCATTCCCGACGGCAGTTTTACCGTGCTGGTCGGCCCGTCCGGCTGCGGCAAGTCGACGCTGCTGCGCCTGCTCGCCGGACTGGAGAGCCTGTCCGACGGCGCGATTCTGATGGATAAGGTGCAGATTAACGATCGCGATCCCGCCGATCGCGACATTGCGATGGTGTTTCAGAGTTATGCGCTCTATCCGCACCTGACGGTGGCCGAAAACCTGTCGTTTCATATGCAGGTGAAAAAGGTACGCCGCGATGAGCAGCAGCAGAAAATCGCGCGTATCGCCGCGATTCTTGGCATTGATAAGCTGCTGCAGCGCTACCCGCGCGCGCTCTCGGGTGGGCAGCGTCAGCGCGTGGCGATGGGCCGCGCCATGGTGCGTAATCCGCAGGTGTTTCTGTTTGACGAACCGCTCTCTAACCTTGATGCCCAGCTGCGCATGGAGCTGCGCGCCGAGATCAAGTCGCTGCATCAGCGTTTCAAAACCACCATGGTGTATGTCACGCACGATCAGGTAGAAGCGATGACGCTGGCCGACCAGATTGTGGTGATGAAAGAGGGACGCATCGTGCAACAGGGCGCACCGCTGACGATCTACGATCGTCCGGCAGATACCTTTGTGGCGCGTTTTATTGGTTCGCCGCCCATGAACCTGTTACCGGCACAATTGCTGACGCATGACGGCGTGCCGGGCGTGCAGTGTCAGGACTGGTGGCAACCGCTGCCCGCGCAGTGGCAGGCGGTGGCGCGGGAACGTGAAGGCGCTGCCGTGACGCTGGGGGTGCGCCCGCACGATCTGTGCGAAGTGCAGGACGGCGCGCCTGCGAGGGTGAACGTGGTGGAGATTACCGGGGAATCAACTCTGCTGCACCTTGACTGGCACGGTCATGCGCTGCATATGCAGATGGCCGGCCGGCATGCAGCCGGCAGCGGCGCGACGCTGCGCATCGGTTTCAATCCGCAAAAAATTCATCTGTTCGATGCCGAAAGTGGTTTACGCCTGGCGGAAAAGTAAGCGCGAAGCGGTTTTCAGGTACCGGGGCGCATCAATGCGCACCCGGCCCAAAAACCTGTTATTACCTTGCAGGATCAGGGTTTACGGTGACCAGACGGGCTGACTTTTTCCCTCCGGCGTCAGCCTTCAGCCGTCACCGGCTGGAACGTCCGACGATTGACGCTGGTCAGCACCACCAGCAGTGCCATCATTAGCAATTCCACCGCCAGCGTACCGCTGATGGCTGCCAGATGATTACCATGCTGATTGATCTGGGTGAACACGCCGCCGAGCAGCATCGGTCCCAGTCCCAGCGCCGATTGCTGCACGGTAGACAGCACCGCACTGCCTGCGCCGGCCTGATGATGCGGCACCCCGCTCATGCCTATGCGGTAGAAGGTGCTGACAATAAACGACTGGCCAAAGCCAATCAGCGCGGTAGCCGGAATCAACGTAGCAACGCCCACCTGCGGCCACTTCAGTTGCAGCGTCGCGATCAGCGCCACCAGGCCGACCATCTGAATCGCACAGCCAGACAGTAACGTGGCACGTTTACCATAGCGCTCAACCATGCGGGTAGTACGCATTGAGCCGATAAAATAGGCCGCGCCCAGGGCAATAAACGCGTTGCCGGACTGGAAAGCGGTCATGCCGATGCCGGATTGCAGCGTCAGCGCCACCGCGAACATAAAGCCGCTCCAGCAGGAGAAAAACAGCACCGCCAGCGTCAGACCAAAACGCACGCTGGAGAGACGCAGCAGCGAGGGCGGCAGCAGCGGCGATCCGCCAGCGGCTTCCAGTCGCAGCGCGCTGTGGCGCAGTCGATGCAGAAACAACGGAAACAGCGCCAGCAGTAACAGGCACGGCCACGACCAGTGCAGCAGCGGCCCCAGTGCCAGGGCCAGCATCAGACAGCCGATCGCGCCAGCCAGCAGCAGCGTACCGCTCACATCCACCGGCACGCGCTTGAGGTTATGCGTTTCCGGCACGAAGCGGCGCGCGGTTAGCAGGACGAACAGGCAGATCGGCAGGTTGATGAGAAACACGCTGCGCCAGCCGTAGCCGCCAATATCGGCTTTGATCAAAAAACCGCCCAGCACCTGGCCAATAATAAAAGCCAGCCCGCCGATACCGCCGTACAGGCCAATCGCCCGCGCATGTGCCCTGCCCTGCAGCGTAACGTGCAGCGTGGCGAGAATCTGCGGCACCATAAAAGCGGCACCGACGCCCTGCAGCGCGCGCGCAAACATCAGCATGCCGACGCTGTTAGCGATGCCGCACAATAATGACGCAATGCCAAAGATCCACACGCCGGCAAGAAACACGCGACGGCGGCCAAAGTTATCGCCCAGGCGTCCGCCCATCGCCAGACAAATAGCAAAAGCGATACCGTACACCGCCACGATCAGCGCCAGCGCGATCGGCGAGGCACGCAGCGATTGCGCCATCGCATCCAGCGCGACGTTGACTATGGAAAAGTCGATCATCGGCAATAGCTGCCCGGCCAGCAGGACCACCAGTCCTGCACGTTGAAGTTGCGATGTCTGCATAGCGTTAACCTTGTTTTTAGTTTCACTACGGCATAGCATCACCTAACCATTAAACGGGTACCAGTTCTTGATTATCATGGTATAAATTCTACCCGTCTCGTCTGGAGAGCTGCTGATGAGCACCGCGCAAACCCTTACCCCCGCTGAGCTGAACAACCGTAAATTACTCGGTACCTTTTTACGTACGCGCCGTGAGAGCCTGGATCCTAACCGCCTCGGTTTACCGCGCATGCGTCAGCGCCGCACGCCGGGTTTACGCCGTGAAGAGGTAGCGCAGCTGGCGGATGTCGGCGTCACCTGGTACACCTGGCTGGAACAGGGGCGCGATATCAAAGCCTCCACCAAAACGCTGACGGCCATCGCCAGCGCCCTGCAATGCAATGATGTTGAGACGCAGCATCTTTTCTCGCTGGCCGGACACACCCTGCCATCGACGCGCGTCGCCGCTGCCTGCTGCAAACTCGCCGGACATAATCAGCAAATGCTGGATGCCATTCAGCTGCCGGCGATCATCGAAACGCCGCGCTTCGATATCCTCGGCTATAACCAGGCGTGGTGTGCACTGATGGGCGTCGATTTAGCCCAGATCGCGCCGGAAGATCGCAACTGTATCTGGCTGGCGTTCAACCATGCCGGCTGGCGCAACGTGATGACCGACTGGGACGAAGTAATGCCACAGATGGTGGCGATGTTTCGCGGTCAGATGGGCGAGCATCTGGGCGATCCGCACTGGGAGAGCTTCCTGGCGCGATTGCTGAACAGTTCCGATGAGTTCGCGCGCACCTGGCAGCGCTACGAACTGGGCAAGGTAGAAAACCGCGTGAAACGCTTTTACCGTGCCGAAGTGGGCGAAATGACGCTGCGCCAGAACAACTGGTGGTCGGCGTCACGCAACGGCGACCGCCTGCTGGTGTATGTGCCGGATGATGCCGCCAGCGCAGCGGCGCTGCAACAGTTAACGGCGCGCTGAATCCTGCCGCTTTCTTAACATGTCAGGCTGAAGGTGTTTATACGTTGTATCAACATCATCACGGCTATACAATGTATACACATTCTTCGGAGGCCTGTTATGACGACCGTCACCTTAAAGAAATGGGGCAATAGTCCCTCGATTCGCATTCCGTCCAGCGTGATGCAATCCGCGTCGCTTAGCGTGGACGATAAACTGGAACTCAGCGTTGAAGATGGCAAGCTGATCCTTGTGCCGCTCAGGGAAAAGGTGTATTCACTGGACGCTCTGCTGGACGAGATCACCGACGATAACGTCCATGATAAAATTGATTTTGGACCTTCAGTGGGCAAGGAAAGAATCTGATGGTGTCACGTTTTGTTCCCGATGCAGGCGATCTCATCTGGCTGGATTTTGATCCCACCTTTGGCCATGAACAGGGCGGCCATCGTCCTGCGGTTGTGCTGAGTCCCTTTGCCTATAACAACAAGGTCGGCATGTTGTTGTGCGTCCCGTGTACCACCCAGGTCAAAGGCTATCCTTTTGAAGTTTCCCTTACCGGTAGCCGTGATAGTGTGGCGCTGGCCGATCAGGTCACCTCCATCGACTGGCGCGCCAGAAAAGTGGTGAAAAAAAGCCATGTGACCGCCGAGGAACTGAGTGAGATTCGCGCTAAAGCTAAAGCGCTGATTGGCTGACGTCCGTTATCTTTGCCATCGCCACCGATAAGAATGTCCTGCGCTATCCCCAACCTTATTTATCCTGACTATGCTTATCAGACGATAATAAATTCAGGAGAGCGCATGAAACTACTTTATTTCGTTTCGCTTATTGCTGCAGCCGGTTATTTACTGGCTTTCTTACCTAAACTGCGCACCCGTCGCGAGCCTGTGGCTTATTGGGGGTGCTGGGCTTATTTAGGTCTGAACGCGGTATATTGGGCAGTATTTGCGTTTCGCTATTATTTTCTGCGCTAACCGTGGTAACGTCATGAAGGAGTTATGTTATGTCAGAAAACAATCGCGATCGGATGCCCTATTTACTCTATTATTCCCGTCAGCGTTTACTGGTGGAAAATATCGATGGCCACATCGTTGATATTGGCGGTGCGGAAAGAGTGGGCGATCGTTATCGCTGGCAGCTTGATGGTAAAGATGCCGGGGGAGAAACGGAGCAGGAAGTGGACGAATTACTGGCCGAGGTGGAAAAACACCTGAGCTTTTTGTTCGTCGATGGCCAGTTTACCAGCCTGCCCGATGTCAGCGCTGATTATGGCGATCGACTGGATAACGCGCCCTCACGGCAAATTGCACTACCCGAGCTCAACGACCGCGATGAAGATATCGTGCGTTAAGCCACGGAAGCAGGCTGCCGTCAGGCAGCCTGTCAGCACTCAGGCCGCCGGCGTGGTACTGGCCATACCGGGCACCAGAATCACTTTGCGGCAATCCTCTTTGCGTTTTTCAAAGATTTCATAGCCGCGCGCGGCCTCTTCCAGCGGCATATGGTGTGTCACAATCTCTTCCGGCGTCAGCAGCCCTTGCTCAATCAGCGACAGCAGGCGCGGTAAATAGGCCTGCACATGCGTCTGGCCCATTTTAAACGTCAGTCCTTTATCGAATGCATCGCCAAACAGGAAGCCGTGGATAAAGCCGGCATACACGCCCGGCACGCTGACCACACCGCCACGGCGTACCGCCGCAATACACTGCCGCAGCGCCTTCCCGCTGCTGCCCTCCAGCTTCAGATTACTCATCACCGTTTCCGTCAGGCTGCCCTTGGCTTCAAAACCTACCGCATCGATTACCGCATCAACGCCCCGGTGGCCTTGGGTATGATCAATGATCCAGCCAGCAGGATCGTCGATTTCATCAAAATTGATCGGCGTAACCCCATAGCGCTGGCGGGCAAATTCCAGTCGATAAGCGTTGTGGTCAATCATAAAGATCTCTTCCGCGCCTGCCAGGCGCGCGCAGGCGGCGCTCAGTAACCCGACCGGGCCAGCGCCAAAAATGGCGACGCTGGAGCCTTTATCAAGTCCGGCATTTTGCACTGCCTGCCAGGCGGTGGGCAGGATATCGGAGAGAAACAGCACTTTCTCATCCGGTAGCGCCAGCGGCACTTTAAACGGCCCGACATTGGCTTTTGGCACCCGTACATATTCCGCCTGGCCGCCCGGCACGCCACCGTACAGTTTGCTATAGCCAAATAACGCTGCAGGCGGGGTAATATTTTTCTTGTTTAAAATAGCACCGCGCCCGCTATTGGTATTTTCACAGGCCGCATACTGATGCAGATGACAAAAGAAACAGTCGCCACAGGCAATAACAAAGGGCACCACAACGCGATCGCCAATTTTCACATTGGTAACCTCACTCCCCGCTTCGACCACTTCACCCATAAATTCGTGACCAAATATATCACCGTGATCGGTACCGGGAATTTTTCCGCGATAAAGATGTAAGTCGGAGCCGCAAATTGCCGTCGCGGTGACGCGTAAAATAATGTCGTCCGGCTGCTCTAAAATCGGGTCAGGAACAGTTTCAACGCGCACCCGATGTGGGCCATGATAAGTTAACGCTTTCATAATCAGCTCCTCATAAATAAGCGTAACGAAAGGCTGTCTTTATTTAACCTGAATCGCTTAAGCCTGGTAGTAATAGTCGAATAGGCAAGCGTATCGGTATCGGGTGCAGAGCGGGGTCCGGCGCAGTTGCGCTTTGTGCGATATCTCGCAGAGAGGCATTTCTTAAAGTAACGGCTAAAAATAATACTGGATATGCAAACAGTATATTGTATACTTATCCAGCAGTCTGATGGACTGTTCCACGTTTGTAAGAGGTGATACTGATGATGATCTCAACGGAAAGTCTTGCTGCTCTCAACGCAACTCTGCTGATGAGCAGCCGTGAAATTGCCAGAATAACCGGCATCACGCATGGCGAAGTGAAGCGCCTGATTAAAAGCCTGGAAACCGCGCAGCGCCTTTCCCAGCCTGTCACGGTGAATCATTACGAGCATGAAGGTGAGACACGTCAGGAGTTTCAGCTGAATAAACGTGACTCGCTGCTGGCGGTTGCTCGTCTTTCCCCTGGCTTTACCGCCGAACTGCTGGACCGCTGGCAGGAGCGGGAAAAATTCACCCATCTGCCCGACTTCACCAATCCGGCGGAAGCGGCACGTGCCTGGGCAGAACAGTTTGAGCAACGCCGTGCGGCGGAACAGCAACTGGCGCTGACGGCCCCAAAGGCAGAATTCTTTGATCGATTTGTGGATGTGCATGAGTCGCTGGGTTTCCGCCAGCTGTGCAAAATGCTCAAGGTGAAAGAGCCGGAGTTTCGGCAGTTTCTGCTTGAGCGCAACATTATGTACCGTGACAAAGGTGCGCTGACGCCACAGCAGCACCATCTGCAAGCTGGCTATTTTGCGCTGCGCAGCGGAATGGGTGAAAACCAGCATGCTTTTTCGCAGGCACGGTTTACCGCGAAAGGTGTGAAGTGGGTTGCCAGCCTGTGGGCCGGTCATGTCGCTGCACGGCCAAATGGTGTCGCTGCCTGATATTCAGCCGGTCAGGACGACCGGCTGGATTCGCTTAGCGCTGATGGCGGCGGCGCTGGAGCCGATGGCGAAACTGCCTGACCTCTTCGCGTGACCAGCAGCGAGAGGAGAGCGGCAGGCTGTCATCAACCGCCGCCGGCAGCGGCAATTTTTCCAGCGTGCCACGATTACACATAGCACGCGCCAGCGTGGTACAGGGGATATCAAGGTAATGCGCCATCTGCGGCAGCGTCATCAGGGTGGTACGCATACTCACCTCCATTTGGCTTATGTTTCGCCTTCCATGGTTGAGCAGCCCGGCTGATGTTTTTTTGATCGCGATCAGCCTACGCCTTAATTCAGGTTAAAAATTAATCAACCCGCTACCCTGTGGTCTGCACCATCGCTTCGCTCACTGTGCCGCCGGAAAGTTTCGCCGAATCGGTGCAAATGCGCTGGCGGTTTTGCCGATCAGCCGTTGTGGCCGGAACTCTTTCAGCAGGTCGCTGGGACTGTCGCCGCTCAGTTCTTGCGCCACCAGCCGGCCAATCAACGGTGACAGCGTGATGCCACTGTGCGTCACCGCGACATACACGCGCTGATGCGGGGTGACAAAGCCCAGTGCCGGCAAGCCATCAGCCGGACGCGCCCGCTGCCCGACGACAATCAGCTCGATCTGCAACGCACCAGCCGTGGCAAACAGCGCACGGTAGCGCTCACGAAACTGATCGGCAATGGCACCATGAGTCGACGGCGGCGCGCCCGGATCGGCCAGATGATCGAGATCCAGCGCCTGTAACAGTAACCGCCCGCCGCCGTCCGGCCGCACGTTCAGCTGCGGAGAAATCAGGTTGGTGCCAAGCGATAACGGCTGCGGTGCGGTGCGCGCCAGAAAGCTGCAGGCCACTGCATCAGGCTTGCTGGTGTCAATCAGCGCCAGTTCCAGACCAAGCGTATGCAGCAGCTGATTGGCCCAGCGTCCGGTCGCCAGCACCAGACGATCACCCTGCCACTGCTCACCCTGCTCCAGCTGCACCGTCACGCCTTCCGCATTTTCACTGATGTGCTGAATCGCCTGATGCTGATGCAGTACCGCGCCGTGCGCCTGCGCCTCTGACCACAGCCGTGCCAGATACAGCGCCGGATAGAGCACCGATTCCGTTGGAAAATGCCAGATGCTGCCGTGCACCGCAGACGCGCGCAGTTCAGGAATTTCCTGCTGCAGCTCGGCCAGCGTCCTTTGCCGTGCCGCATAGCCAGCGGCCTGTAATGAGGTGGCACGCTGCTGCAGTTGCTGTTCGGCTTCACCCGCGCCGGCCCACTCCCAGGTGCCACAAGGTTCCAGCCAGCGCACGCCATTGGTCTGCGTCAGCTGCAGCCGGATATGCTCCTCCATCGCCAGCGCATTGAGGCGGTGATAGCTGGCAGGCTGTTTGCCGTTCGAGTTCACCCAGGCAAATGTGGTGCTGCTGGTGCCCGCGCCCATGTGTTGCCGGTCAAAGAGGGTCACCTGCGCGCCCTGCCTTGCCAGCGCCCACGCCACGGCAAGACCGATCACACCCGCACCGATTACCGCCACTTTTTGCGTCGTCATAGCTGTCTCCTCTGATTGCCCGTCATCATAGCAGTCACCGCAGCGAAAACTGGCCTGAGGGTCATAGGAATTACTTCTCAGATTATTCAATAAATAAAAAAAGCGTGACGGTGCGTTAAAGTCGCTTCGCTCGCTGGCGCACTCCCCTTACCGGGTCTACGGTTAATTGAAAAAGCACAAGAATTTAACTAACCATGGAAAGCCGCTATGACCGCCCATGTCGATACCACAGCAAGCCAGGAAAGCGATCTCCTTCAGTTGCATCACGCATTGCAGGCCCATCTTGAACATTTATTGCCTGCCGGGCAGCAGGCCGATCGCGTTCGGGCCGCCATGCGTGCCGGCACGCTGGCACCGGGCAAACGTATTCGTCCGCTCTTGCTGCTGCTGGCAGCACGCGATATGGGCTGTGACGTGGCGCAGCAGGGCATCCTTGATCTTGCCTGTGCGGTCGAAATGGTGCATGCCGCCTCACTGATCCTTGACGATATTCCGTCAATGGATAACGCCCGGATGCGACGTGGACGCCCGGCAATCCACTGTGAATATGGGGAAAACGTGGCGATCCTGGCGGCAGTCGCGCTACTCAGCCGCGCCTTTGAGGTGATTGCACTCGCGCCGGGTCTGCCGGCAACGCACAAAGCCGAAGCCATTGCCGAGCTCTCCTCTGCCGTGGGCCTGCAGGGACTGGTTCAGGGTCAGTTCCAGGATCTGCATGACGGCGCACACAGCCGCAGTCCGGAAGCCATCACCCTGACCAACGAACTGAAAACCAGCGTCCTGTTTCGCGCCACGCTGCAGATGGCGGCGATTGCGGCCGATGCGTCAGTGCAGGTGCGTCAGCGTTTAAGCTATTTTGCGCAGGATTTAGGTCAGGCATTCCAGTTACTGGACGACCTGGCAGATGGCTCTAAACACACCGGCAAGGACTGTCATCAGGATCAGGGCAAATCCACTCTGGTGCAGATGCTGGGTCCGGAAGGGGCTGAACGTCGTCTGCGCGACCATTTAAGCAGCGCCGATGCACACCTTGCCTGCGCCTGCCATCGCGGTGTCGCCACCCGTCAATATATGCACGCCCTGTTTAATCAACAGCTGGCGATGTTTAACTGAAGCCGGTCATACCTATGGGGCATTTTGCCGTTATTGCGCCACCGCTCTACAGCCACTTTCACGCATTGCAGGCGCTGGCGCAAACGCTGCTGGCGCGCGGACACCGCATCACCTTTATTCAGCAAAGCGATGCACGCACCTTGCTGAGCGACGAGCGTATTGCCTTTGTGGCCGTCGGCGAGCGCACGCATCCTGCCGGATCGCTCTCCAGCGAACTCAGGCGGCTGGCCGCACCGGGCGGGCTGTCGCTGTTTCGCGTGATTCACGATCTGGCCAGCACCACCGATATGCTGTGCCGTGAACTGCCCGCGGTGCTGAAACGGCTGCAGGTCGATGGTGTGATTGCCGACCAAATGGAAGCGGCTGGCGGTCTGGTGGCAGAGGCGTTACGGCTGCCGTTCGTGTCGGTGGCCTGCGCGCTGCCGGTCAATCGTGAAGCGGCCATTCCGCTGGCGGTGATGCCCTTTCGCTTTGCTCAGGATGAGAAAGCGCTGCAGCGCTATCAGGCCAGCAGCGACATCTACGACCGCATCATGCGTCGTCATGGCGCTGTAATTGCTCGTCATGCGCGCATCTTCGGCCTGCCCGAACGCCATGGCTTACATCAGTGTCTGTCGCCGCTGGCGCAAATCAGTCAGCTGGTGCCCGCTTTTGATTTTCCACGTCAGCAACTGCCAGCCTGCTATCACAGCGTGGGCCCGCTACGGACCCAGGTCGCTAGCGGCGCGCTCGCCGCTCCCTGGCCAGCGCTGCGCCAGCCGGTGGTGTATGCCTCGCTGGGCACGCTACAGGGGCATCGTTTTCGCCTGTTTCTGCATCTGGCTCAGGCCTGCCGCAATCAGCAGCTGTCGCTGGTGGTGGCACACTGTGGCGGGTTGACCGCCAGCCAGGCACATCAGCTGAGACTGGCCGGGGCTGCGTGGGTAACCGATTTTGTGGATCAGCGGGCGGCGCTGCAGCATGCGCAACTGTTTATCACTCACGCCGGTCTGAACAGTGCGCTGGAAGCACTGGAGTGTGGCACGCCGATGCTGGCGCTGCCGATCGCCTTCGATCAGCCCGGCGTGGCGGCACGTATTGAGTGGCACGGCGTCGGCCGGCGCGCCTCACGTTTCAGCCGCGTCGCGCAGCTGGAGCACCACCTGCAACAGTTGCTGAGTGACGATCGCTATCGTCTGCGCATGTCAGCCATTCAGGCGCAGCTGCAGCGGGCCGGTGGCTGTACGCGCGCGGCGGATATTGTCGAGCAGGCGCTGTGTCAGCAGCAAATCGTGCTGGCGGAGGCCACCTGATGCGCGCACCTTATGATGTCATTCTGGTCGGTGCCGGCCTGGCTAACGGGCTGATTGCGCTGCGTTTACGCCAGCTGCAGCCCGCACTTAAGGTTTTGCTGCTGGAGAGTGAGGCGAAGCCGGCCGGCAATCATACCTGGTCGTTCCATCGCGAAGACGTCAGCGAAGCGCAGTTCCGCTGGCTCGAACCGCTGCTTTCGGCGCGCTGGCCCGGTTATCAGGTACGCTTCCCCACCCTGCGTCGCCAGATGGATGGTGAATATTGCTCCATTGCCTCGGAGGATTTTGCCCGGCACTTGCAGCAGGTGCTCGGTGCCGCGCTACGCACCGCAGCGCCGGTCAGCGAGGTCTCGCCCACCGGGGTCAGACTGGCGGATGGCAGGATGTTACAGGCGCAGGCGGTGATTGACGGACGCGGGCTGCAGCCGACACCGCATCTGCAGCTCGGCTATCAGGCATTTGTCGGTCAGGAGTGGCAGCTGGCCGCGCCGCATGGCCTGCAGCAGCCAATATTGATGGACGCCAGCGTCGATCAGCAGCAGGGTTATCGCTTTGTTTACACCCTGCCGCTCAGTGCCAGCCGTCTACTGATTGAAGATACCCACTACATCAACCATGCCACGCTGGATGCCGCACAGGCACGCCGGCACATTACGGATTATGCCCACCATCGCGGCTGGAATCTGCGCCAGCTGCTGCGCGAGGAGCACGGTTCGCTGCCGATCACGCTCAGCGGCGATATCGATCAGTTCTGGCAACAGCAGCACGGACAACCGTGCAGCGGGCTGCGTGCCGGACTGTTTCACGCCACCACCGGTTACTCGCTGCCTGCGGCAGTGGCGCTGGCGGAGAAAATTGCCAGCACGCTGCCCGCCGATGCACACACGCTGAGCCACTGCATCGAATCCTTTGCCCGTCAGCACTGGCGCGAGCAGCGCTTTTTCCGTCTGTTAAATCGCATGCTGTTTCTTGCCGGACGGCCTGAACAGCGCTGGCGCGTAATGCAGCGTTTTTACCGGCTTGACGCCGGATTGATTAGCCGCTTTTACGCCGGGCAACTGCGCCTCAGCGATAAAGCACGCATTCTGTGCGGCAAACCGCCGGTCCCTCTCGGCGAAGCGCTGCGCGCATTGATGATGACCTCTCCGTTACCAGGGAAGAAATAATGAAACGCACCTATGTGATTGGCGCAGGCTTCGGTGGCCTGGCGCTGGCGATTCGTCTGCAAGCGGCCGGCGTGCCGGTCACGCTGCTGGAACAGCGCGATAAGCCTGGCGGGCGCGCCTATGTGTATCAGGATCAGGGTTTTACCTTTGATGCCGGTCCGACGGTGATTACCGATCCCAGCGCTATCGAGGCGCTGTTTACGCTGGCAGGCAAGCAACTCAGTGATTATGTCGACCTGATGCCGGTGACGCCGTTTTATCGCCTGTGCTGGGAAGACGGCAGGCAGCTGGACTACGACAACAATCAGGCGCAGCTGGAGCAGCAGATTGCTACTTTTAACCCGCAGGATGTCGCCGGTTACCGCCAGTTTCTGGCCTATTCACAGGATGTGTTTCGTGAGGGCTATCTGAAACTGGGCACCGTGCCTTTTCTGCATTTCCGCGACATGCTGCGTGCCGGGCCAAAGCTGGGTCGGCTGCAGGCCTGGCGCAGTGTCTACAGCATGGTAGCGAAATTTATTCAGGACGATCATCTGCGCCAGGCTTTTTCCTTTCACTCGTTGCTGGTCGGCGGTAATCCTTTTGCAACGTCTTCGATCTATACCTTAATTCACGCACTGGAGCGCGAATGGGGCGTGTGGTTTCCGCGCGGCGGTACCGGTGCGCTGGTTGATGGCATGGCGCGACTGTTTCGCGATTTGGGCGGTGAATTGCTGCTCAACGCCGAAGTCAGCCAGCTGGAGACCGAGGGTAACCGCATCAGCGGTGTCCAGCTGAAGGATGGGCGCCGTTTTGCCGCCGCCGCCGTTGCGTCAAATGCTGACGTGGTGCATACCTACGATCGCCTGTTGAGCCAGCACCCTGCGGCGCGTAAACGCGCGGCGACGCTGAAGCGCAAGCGGATGAGCAACTCGCTGTTTGTTCTCTATTTTGGTCTTAATCATGCCCACCCGCAGCTGGCGCACCACACCGTGTGCTTTGGTCCGCGCTATCGTGAATTGATCGATGAGATCTTCAATAGCAGCCAGCTGGCGGAAGATTTCTCGCTGTATCTGCACGCGCCCTGCTCCAGCGATCCGTCGCTGGCACCGGCAGGCTGCGGCAGTTTTTACGTGCTGGCGCCGGTGCCGCATCTCGGTACCGCCGCAATTGACTGGCAACAGGAAGGACCGCGCTTGCGCGATCGCATTTTTGCTTATCTGGAGGAGCACTATATGCCGGGTCTGCGACAGCAGTTAGTGACACACCGTATGTTTACGCCGTTTGATTTTCGCGACACGCTGCACGCGCATCAGGGCTCAGCGTTTTCGCTCGAACCCATTTTGACGCAAAGTGCCTGGTTCCGGCCGCATAACCGCGATGCCGACATCACTAACCTTTATCTGGTGGGGGCTGGCACGCATCCCGGTGCCGGTGTGCCAGGCGTGATCGGCTCCGCGAAAGCGACCGCCCAGCTGATGGTGGAGGATCTGACCGGATGAACCAACCGCCGCTGATTGAGCAGGTCACCCAAACCATGGCGCAGGGCTCCAAAAGTTTCGCCAGCGCTACCCGGCTGTTTGATCCTCCAACGCGCCGCAGTACGCTGATGCTGTACGCATGGTGTCGTCACTGTGACGATGTGATAGATGGTCAGACGCTGGGCGAAGGCGGCACGCAGCACGCGGTGGCGGATGCCCAGGCGCGGATGCGCCACCTGCAAATCGAAACCCGCCGCGCCTACAGCGGTGCCCACATGGATGAACCGGCGTTTCGTGCCTTTCAGGAAGTGGCGCTGACGCATCAGCTTCCCCAGCAGCTGGCGTTTGATCATCTGGAAGGGTTTGCGATGGATGCGCGTGAAGAACGTTACGCGTGTTTCGGGGACACGCTGCGTTACTGCTATCACGTGGCCGGCGTGGTGGGGTTAATGATGGCGCGCGTGATGGGCGTACGTGATGAGCGCGTACTCGATCACGCCTGTGATTTGGGTCTGGCGTTTCAGCTGACCAATATCGCACGGGATATCGTTGAGGACGCGGAGAATGGCCGTTGCTATCTGCCGCAGAGCTGGCTGGATGAGGCCGGACTGAGCGCCGCCCAGCTTGCCGATCCGCAACACCGCGCAGCGCTGGCCCCGCTGGCAGCGCGTCTGGTGCACGAGGCTGAACCTTACTATCAGTCAGCGCGCAGCGGGCTGCCCGGATTGCCGCTCCGTTCGGCATGGGCGATCGCCACCGCGCGCGGCGTTTATCGGGAAATTGGCGTGAAGGTGCAGCATGCCGGTGCCCGGGCGTGGGATGCGCGCCAGCGCACCAGTAAAGGCGAAAAGCTGGCGCTGCTGGTGAAAGGTGCCGGCGTCGCGCTTACTTCGCGCCTTGCTCATCCCCAGGCGCGTCCTGCCGGTCTGTGGCAGCGTCCGCGTTGACACGACGCCCATGGCGCTGGCGCAGCGTCGCCTGCAGCTTGTGCAGCGGCGGGGCGTAAAGAAAGCCAAAGGAAACGCAGCCCTCCCGTCCCCGCACCGCATGATGCATGCGGTGCGCCATATACAACCGCTTCAGATAGCCTTTGCGCGGAATGTAGCGGAACGGCCAGCGTTGATGGACCAGGCCGTCATGCACCATAAAATAGAGCGCGCCATAGGTTGTCATGCCAGCGCCAATCCATTGCAGCGGCCAGACACCGTTGACACCCAGCCAAATCAGGGCAATCGACAGCAGCGCAAACACCACGGCATACAGGTCGTTGAGCTCAAATTTGCTCTCATGCGGTTCATGATGCGACAAATGCCAGCCCCATCCCCAGCCATGCATAATGTATTTATGCGACAGCGCCGCGACGATCTCCATCAGTATCACGGTAGCCAGCAGGATAAGCGCATTCCATAACCAGAACATCATTGGTCCATTTGCGAAGAGTGAGAGTATAAAGGTGGACGTGGATAGCGAAAGGCGCAAGTCTCCGGCAAAAAAACGCACCGGCAGCGTAAATACCAGCCAGGTCACGGATGCGTGCTATCACCGTCAGACAAGCAAAGCGGCAAGAAGGTTATCCTGCATGGCGGCCGGGTGGGTCTGCTTTACATCGATTTAACAGCTGGTTAGTATAGCCAGCGGTTCAGCGGTCAAGGCTGCTGCGTACGCGTTAACGTCAATCAACGCACCATATGCAGAGACTTTCTGCCTCATTTCTATGGTGCGCAAACATGTCCCATACCGCTTTATCTGCTGATTCTGCCCTGCGTCGTTCCGGGTTTTTCCTGCTGCTGCTGTTACTCACCGCCGCCAACTTACGCACGCCCATCACCGCCACCGGGCCGGTACTGGAAAATATTCGCCTGACATTTGGCCTGAGCGCCAGCGCTGCCGGCGTGATTAACTTTTTACCGCTGCTGATGTTCGCCACGCTGGCACCGCCAGCCGCCTGGTTTGGCAATCGCTTTGGCCTGGAGCGCAGTCTGTGGGGGGCGTTACTCCTGATCGTCCTGGGTTCACTGCTGCGAATCAGCGGCAGCGAAACGGCACTGTGGCTGGGTACGCTGATTCTCAGTAGCGGGATCGCGGCGGCCAACGTCCTGCTGCCGCCGCTGATTAAGCGTGATTACACCGCGCACACCGCACGTTATATCGGGCTGTATGCCATGACCATGGGCATCACCGCCAGCATCGCTTCCGGCGTGGCCGTGCCGCTGGCCGAACTCAGCAGCGCCGGCTGGCGTCTGTCGCTGGCGGTCTGGCTGATTCCGGCGCTGATCGCGCTGCTGGCATGGCTGCCGCAGCTGAAAAATCCCGTGACGCATGCGCAGCGCGCGACAGAGGTCACCGTAACGCGTTCGCCGTGGCGTTCCGCGATTGGCTGGCAGGTGTCGCTGTTCATGGCCAGCCAGTCGCTGCTGTTTTATACCCTGATTGGCTGGTTTACCCCGTTCGCACAGGATAATGGCATCAGTCAGCTGCAGGCGGGCGGCATGTTGTTCATCTATCAAATCGTGGCGATCGCCTCCAATCTGGCCTGTATGCGGGCGCTGAAGCAGCTGCGCGATCAGCGTCTGATCGGGCTGCTGGCTTCGCTGTCGATCTTCATCGCGGTGACCGGCCTGCTGCTGGCACCCGCATGGTCGCTGTTGTGGCTGATTCTGGCAGGCCTCGGTGCGGGCGCCTCGCTGCTGATCAGCCTGTCACTGTTTAATTTACGCACCCGGGACCATCGCCAGGCCTCGAAACTCTCCGGCATGGCGCAGTGCGTGGGTTACGGGCTGGCGGCGCTGGGACCGCTGTGCTTCGGCATGCTGCATGATGTCAGCAGCAGCTGGCAGCTCCCGCTGCTGATGCTGTTGGCGGTAAGCGCGCTGCAAATGGCGATGGCGCTGCTGGCCGGACGCGACCGCGCTATCTGACCTCAGACCGTGACGGCGTTAAGCGCCTCCTGCCGTTCCAGTTCGCGCACGCGTGGGATAACTTCCCGCCCAAAGAACTCCACCTCTTCATGGAAATGCAGAAACGCCAGCAGCAGTAAATCCACGCCAGCGCGTTTCTGCTCCATGATGCGCTCAGCAATTTGCTGCGGGGTGCCAATCAGATTGGTTTTGAAACCGTCGTTGTATTGCACCAGATCCTCGAAGGAGGATTTGGCCCAGTTGCCCTCGCCTTCCGGCGACGCGCTGCCGGCATTTTTCACCTCATGCTGGAAGCCTTTCACTGCATCCGGATTGGCTTTGGCGATGATCTCCTGCAGCACCGCCTGGGCTTCCTGTTCGCTCTCGCGGGCGATGACAAAACCATTCAGGCCGATTTTAACGGCGTGCTGATTGACGGCGGCTTTGGCGCGGATATCGTCCACCTGCTGCCGTACACCCTGTGGCGTGTTGCCGTTGGTGAAGTACCAGTCAGACACCCGTGACGCCATGTCCCGCGCGGCGCGCGAGCTGCCGCCCTGAAAAATTTCCGGCAGCGGATCGAGCGGTTTAGGCTTGAGCGCGTAGTCGCGGAAGCGATAAAAATCTCCGGCGAAGCTGAAGCTGCTTTCACGCCAGATGCCGCGCAGGCAGCGAATAAACTCTTCCGAACGCAGATAGCGCTCTTCGTGATCGAGCCAGGGTTCACCAATCGCTTTGAACTCGCCGCGAAACCAGCCGCTGACAATGTTCACCGCGATGCGCGGACCGTAAAGATGGCTGATGGTGGCGATCTGCTTCGCCGCCAGCGTCGGGTTCCACGGCCCCGGCAGCAGCGCGGCAATCACTTTGAGTTTTGTGGTGTGGCTCAGCAGATCCTGAGAGAAGGTGACTGATTCGTGCTGATTATCAGCGCCATAGCCAGCGGTGAAGCGAATCTGCGTCAGGGCATAATCGAAGCCAGCGCGTTCAGCGATTTTCGCCAGTTCACGGTTGTACTCCGCGTCCCAGCGCGTGCGCTGCTCGATCTGACTGATAACTAAACCCCCTGAAACATTAGGCACCCAGTAAGCAAACTGCAGCGGTTTTACCTGTGACATAGGTTTCTCCTGAGACTTCTTATAGCTGGATTAATGGAAAATTATCTTCATTAATGCTTTTGGCTATAAGAGGCTATGCAGTGAGCGTGCCAGTTCCTGGCAGAGATTAAACGCCTGATTTGCGGGCTAACTGAATGAGAAGATGAGGAATGTCTGTTGCGGATGCAGCAGCCGCTGTCGCCAGGCTGTTGCAATTGCAGCCGCTCCGGCGAAAAGGGCGCTACTCCGCTTGCTGAAAAGCCTGC
The DNA here is from genome assembly GCF_016643525.1 of Pantoea sp. Morm. NCBI lineage: Bacteria > Pseudomonadati > Pseudomonadota > Gammaproteobacteria > Enterobacterales > Erwiniaceae > Pantoea > Pantoea sp. Morm. The sequence goes on from NZ_VOQX01000042.1 coordinate 36,033, forward strand.
AGCACGCTTCGGGTGGCGGCATCGTCAACGGCGGCGCTGAGCAGCGCATCAAGCAGACCAGGAAAGCGCGCGTCCAGATCGTCGCGCCGCAGTGACAGCAGATTCTCGCGGCCAGAGGGTTTTTGCCAGATTACGCCGCTGTCACGCAGTACCCGCCAGTGATGGGTTAAGGTTGATTTGGATACGCCTTGCAGCAGCGAACCGCAGCTGCGCGCCTCCCCCTGTGCCAGCAGCGCGACGACCGCCATGCGCATCGGATTGCCCAGCGCGGCCAGCACATTCTCCAGCCTGATGGCGTCACGCGACGGATGATTTTCCAGCATTGCTTATCTCTGTAAGGGCGTAAGACAGCAAATTATCCGTGAGTCGGCGGACGATGTATAGCGCAGTACGAGCGGTGCGCCAATCGCGCTGCGCTAATTTACGATGTCACATTGCTGCTCTATGCTTGTCACCATCCTCCACTCTTTCTTCATCACAACATGAATGCAAATCCGATAGCGCATCCCGCTGCTTTGCGGTCTCTCCAGGCGTTGTGCCTGGTCAATTTTTTCATGGCCGACGTGCGGGATGGACTCGGCCCTTTCCTGGGGATCTTTCTTACCGAGCATGGCTGGAGAGCGGATGATATTGGCTGGGCGATGACTGCCGGCGGTTTAGCCGGTCTGCTGGCTACGCTGCCGGCGGGTCTGGCAACCGATGCCACGCACCATAAAAAAGGGCTGCTGATTCTGGCCTCACTGCTCATTACGCTGGCCACCCTAATGCTGTGGTGGTTTCCTTACGGTGGAGTGGTGGTTGGCTCGCAGGTTGTTACCGGTCTCGCGGCCGCGCTTATTGCCCCGTTACTGACCGGCGTCACCCTCGGCCTGACCGGCTCTCAGGGGTTCAGCCAGCAGATGGGGAGAAACGAGGCGTTCAATCATGGCGGCAATATGACTGCCGCGCTGTTTGCCGGGTTTGCGGTCTGGCTGTGGGGCACCGATGCGGTTTTTATCCTGATGACCGCGATGGCACTGTGCGCATGTTTTGCCGTGGCCGCCATTCAGCGTAACGCGATCGATGACCGCGCGGCGCGCGGCGGTGCCGGACAGCAGGCCGCAGAGCTCCCTGGTTTCTCTGCCCTGCTGCGCAATCCGGTGCTGCTGATTACCGGCCTGACGCTGCTGCTGTTTCACCTCGGCAACGCCGCGCTGTTGCCGATGCTGGGCATTCGCGCGGCGGCAACGCACAGCGGACAGCTCAGCCCGGGTGTTTATACCGCTGCAACCGTGGTGATTTCGCAATGCGTGATGATTCCCGTGGCGTTATTCGCCGCCCGAAACGCCAGCCGCCTCGGTTTCCCGCTGCTGATAACCCTCGCGCTGGTGGTGCTGCCGGTGCGTGCCGGCATCGCCTCCCTGTTCGATGGCACCTATGCGATGGTACCGGTACAGATTCTTGATGGTCTGGCCGCCGGGCTGCTGGGCGTGGCAGTACCGGGCTACATCGTCAGCGTGCTTGACGGCAGCGGACACACCAATGCCGGCCAGAGTTTCGTCATGCTGATGCAGGGCGTGGGCGCGGCATGCAGCCCGGCACTGACCGGCAGCATCGCCGCCGCCTGGTCTTATCAGGTCGCTTTCGCCGTGCTCGGCAGCATCGCCCTCGCCGCACTGATGCTCTGGAGCCTCAGCCAGCGCATCCGATGGGTTAAAAGCCGGGCGTGAGGTGATATCAACACGCCCGATCGAATCAAAACTTTCATAGACCAGCGCCTGAAGCTTTGATCGCATCGGGCGTCTCAATCTCCCTGAGTTAATACACTCCTGCAGACCTGGCCCGCCACGATATATGTGGCAGCTTTTCATTTAGAAAAGTCAAAAAACCCCGGAAGCTGAGATTCAAAAAGCGTTACGTTGTCTGGAGGAGATGCTCAATGAAATATAAAATCCATAATCAGCTACATGAAGAAATGCTTCAGGATCCTGAATACCGCGCAGCCTGGGAAGCAGAGAAACGAAAAGACCGTATGCAAGCCTTGCTCAAAGCGTGGCGGCAGCATGCCGGATTGACCAGTGCACAAGTGGCTGAGCGGATGGGGGTAAAACCGCCCACGGTTTCGCGCATGGAAAAGAATATTACCTCTGCCAGCTTTGAAACCATTGCGCGTTACGCCAAAGCCTGCGGGATCGATTCCGCCACCGTTGAGTTTTAACAGCACGATAAGGACGGATAGTGAAGCCGATAGTGTTAACCGGCTTCAACTGTCATGGCCGCCAGAAAAAAGCCTATTCCGTCCGGGCGCTGGCGCGGTTAGTGAGCTGTGCTTTGGCCAGGGTGCGCGCCAGGATTGAGGAATAAAGCGGTTTGCCACCAAAGAACTGCGCCGCCAGCGTCGCGCCCAGGCAGGTGATGATCATCGGCAGGATCAGTTGATAGTTATTGGTCATTTCCAGCACCAGCACGATGCCGGTAAGCGGCGCGCGCACTGAGGCGGCGAACAGCGCGCCCATCCCGGCGACGGCAAAGGTGGCGGCTTCCAGCTGATAATGCGGGAACCAGTCGGCGCTCAACTGACCAAAGCAGGTGCCCAGCAGCGTGCCCAGCGTCAGCATGGGCGCAAAAATGCCGCCCGGCGCGCCTGAAGAGAAGCAGCAAATGGTGACCAGCGTGCGCAGCGCGAAGAGAGCAAACAGCGCCAGCGCGCCATAGTGTCCGGTAGCGAAATCCGGAATCAGCGTCGTTCCGCCGCTCACCGCCTGCGGCAGCAGTAAACCCAGCACGCCGCACAGTCCGGCCAGCAGGCTACCGAACAGCACCCAGCGCCCGGTACGTCCGAGATGCAGGCGCTGAAACTGGTCCTGTGCGAGAAATATCAGCCGGTTGAACGCCACGCCGCAGCCGCCAAACAGCACACCCAGCACCAGATAGAGCCACAGCGTCTCGGTGGGCGCGTCACGCAGCTGACCGATATTAATGATGGCTTCATTACCGTTGAGCACGCGAAAGACAATGCTCGACATAATCACGCCAACAAACACCGCTTTTATCGATATCAGGCTATAGCGAAACTGCGGGCGCATCTCTTCGATAATGAACAAAATGCCGGCCAGCGGCGCGTTGAACGCCGCCGAAAGTCCCGCCGCGGCACCGGTCGCCAGCAGCGTATGACGCGATTCGGAATCGCGCACGCGAAACAGATCGAGGCACATACCACCGATGTTGCCGCCAATCTGTACCGTGGGTCCTTCGCGTCCCAGCACCATGCCAGAGCCCAGCGCACCCATGCCGCCGATAAATTTAACCGGCAGCACGCGCCACCAGCGCACCGGGCGCAGCTCTTCCAGCGCGCCCTCGATTTCCGGAATGCCCGAGCCTCCTGCCTCCGGCGCGAAGCGGCGCACCAGAAAATAGCCGATGCCGCCCAGCAGCGCCGAGATAAAAAACGCGCTCAGCAACGCCATGGCCAGGTTATCCGCACGCTCCGTCAGCCAGCCGATCCGCAGGTGGAGAATAAAATTGACCGCGCGATCGAAAGCCACACCCACCAGCCCGGTGAGGATACCGACCAGCGCGGCCAGCAGCAGCAATGCCAGCGGGGTTTTATCGCGTCGCAGCAATTTTTGCAGCAGCATAAAGCGCCCGGCGCGCATCGTATTGGCAGGTTCGGAGGCATCAGGTAAGGCAGACATCGTCATCCTCAATTACAACAGTTGAGCGCATTGGCAGCGCCGGAAAGAGTTGGGGCTTAGCATAACCAAAATTGCCTGATCGGTAACTCAATCATTCGCAACATAATTTTACCTCAGGCCGCGCAATGTGGCGTAGGCGCCAGGCTGGGTTGCGATCGGGCGCAACAAACCGGGCAGAAAATCCACAACACGGTGCAGGCTTGCTGCAGCGTGCTCACAGAATTTTGCGCGGTGGATTGACGAGCCGATGGCAAATCACCATGATCGCGCCAGGATTAGTCACCCCGGAGCCACAAGGTGTCGGAACTCAGTAATGCATTGCTTGAAGAGATTGTCACGGACGTACGCCCCCTCACCCGTCAGGGCAAAGTGGCAGATTACATCCCGGCGCTGGCCGGCGTGGATGCCGATCAACTGGGCATCGCCATTGCCACCGCCGATGGTCGCAGCTACCAGGCCGGCGATGCGGGCACGCGCTTTTCAATCCAGTCCATCTCCAAAGTCCTGTCGCTTACCGTCGCGCTGACGCTGTACGAGGACGCCGAGATCTGGCAGCGCGTAGGCAAAGAGCCATCCGGCCAGGCATTCAATTCACTGGTGCAGCTTGAACTGGAACAGGGAAAGCCGCGCAATCCATTTATTAACGCCGGCGCACTGGTAATGTGCGATTTGCTGGAAAGCCGGCTCACCGCGCCGCGCCAGCGCATGCTGGAGTTTGTGCGTCGTCTGGCACAGCAGCCGGACATTCAGTATGACCGTGCGGTCGCGCGCTCTGAATATGAGCACTCGGCGCGTAACGCCGCCATTGCCTGGCTGATGAAGTCGTTTGGCAACTTTCATAATGACGTCAGTAAAGTAATGGAAACCTACTTTCACTACTGCTCGCTGGCGATGAGCTGCAGCGAACTGGCGCGCACGTTTCTCTATCTCGCCAATCACGGTCGCACGCTGGATGATGAGTGGACGGTGATCTCTGCACGCCAGGCGCGGCAGGTGAACGCACTGATGATGACCAGCGGCATGTACGACGGCGCCGGAGAGTTTGCCTGGCGCGTGGGCATGCCGGCTAAATCCGGCGTCGGCGGCGGGATTGTCGCAGTGATTCCCGGTGAGATGAGTATTGCCGTCTGGTCACCGGCGCTGGATCATTCCGGTAACTCGCTGGCCGGCACCGCCATGCTGGAGAAACTCACGGAGCGGCTGGGGCGATCGATATTTTAAGGCCCGGCTCATACTGAGAGGCTTCCCTGTAAATGAAAAGAGTTAAACAACGAGCCGCCCGTTTATATCGGTGCGCATAAATGCGCACCCTACGAAAATCGCGTAATTCCTTGCTGATTGCGATCGATGCCGTTATGCCTTGCAATTAAGTTGAAAGTGACCTGATTACAACGGTCCGTATCAATGCGCCGTCATGTGTAAATCGTGCAACTGCCTACAGGCCGCAATAAATGACGTGACGCCTTGTAATAAAGCTGCAAGTGGCCTGTTTATATCGGTGCGGATCAATGCGCACCCTGTGCAAATAGTGCAAATACCTTGTAGGGTCGCCATTAATGGCGACCACAAATTCTGAGCAATGACAGTTCTTGCCATCAGACTTCACTCATCCTTCAGCAATGAGAAATAGTGTTTCTCTAATGTACTCATCAGGTTGCAATTAAGTTAACAAACGCACCACGTTAAGTGACCCTTTTCAAAAGGTGCGAATTTTGTCGCTCCCAGCCTCACTTTTATTAACCCTTGTGCGGCAATCGCGTTACACTTCGGCCTCATTTGTTGAAGCACTCAGTATTTGCCATGACGTTTTCCTATCACTTTCGCCAGCGACTGACCGCCTGCGTCGCCATTGTGGCGGTGCTGCTGCTGTTCGTCGCGCCGATTGTGTCGAAAACGCTGCTGGAGCGGCAAACGCGCATTGACCCCGTGGCGTCGCACAGCCCTTCATCTGCCATGCCAATGCACCATCACGATATGCCGATGGAGATGGCGATGCCGGGCATGATGCATCACAACATGGACGATGGCGAATTTGCCTGCGGCTATTGTGATTTGCTGGTGCATGTTCCGCTGATGATGTGGGTGTTTATCCCGTTCATCTGGCTGATGCTGGTGATCTCGCGCGCCCCACCGCTGCCGCCGCTGGTGGCACCCCGGCCGCGCCGCTTCAGCGGTACCCATCGTCCGCGCGCGCCACCGGTTTTTCTTTCCTGCTGAATCTCATTAATCGGTACAACGCCTGCGCTGTGCCCTGACATTCTCTTATCGGAAGGAAGACGGCTTTGTCTGCTGTTCACTCTGCAGCACCGCGCGGCGCGGTGCTTAATCTGCTACGCCGCTTACATTTTTATATTGGCCTGTTTGTCGCGCCGTTCATCTTCGTGGCGGCGCTCAGCGGCACGCTGTATGTGCTGACGCCGCAGCTGGAAAATTTGATCTACGCTGATGCGCTCATCGCGCAGCCGCAGGGCAATGTGCAACCGCTCTCGGCGCAGATCGCCGCGGCACGCGCCTATGCGGGCGAAAATCAGCACATTTATGCGGTTCGACCTGCGCCCGCTGCGCGCGATACCACGCGCGTACAGTTCAGCGATGCCACTCTCGGCCCGTCGCAGTCGCGCGCGGTGTTTATCGATCCCTACAGTCTCAAAGTAACCGGCGACATGACGGTGTACGGCACCAGTGGCGTGTTGCCGCTGCGCACCACGCTCGATCTGCTGCACAGCAGCCTGTTACTCGGTGACTTTGGTCGCAACTACAGCGAACTGGCGGCGAGCTGGCTGTGGGTGGCCGCGCTCGGCGGCGTGCTGCTGTGGCTGGGCACGCGACCAAAACGCCGGCTGAAAACCGTGCGAAAGGGGTTTGCCTTCACCCGGCACTGGCACATCACGCTGGGGCTGACGCTGATGCTCGGGCTGCTGTTCTTCTCCGTTACCGGCCTCACCTGGTCACAATGGGCAGGTGGCAATATCGATAAGATGCGCACCGAGCTTAACTGGCTGACGCCACAGGTGAATACGGCGCTCAGCGGTGATGCGCCCGCCGCGCCGGCCGATCCTCACGCCGATCACCGCAGTATGCCGGACATGGACATGACCAGCATGCCGATGTCGTCGATGGCGAAACCGGCGGCGCAGCCAGCGAAGTCACTGCCGGCAAATGCCGCCGACGCTGACTGGGATCGCGTGCTGGCGGCGGCGCGTCAGGATGGCATCCGCGCGGCTAAAGTGGAGCTGCGCCAGCCGAAAAGCGAAGGCAAAGCCTGGACGGTGAGTGAG
>NZ_VOQX01000043.1:0-42156 GCF_016643525.1 Pantoea sp. Morm
TTCCGTTGTTGCCGCCGGTGCGAGATCGATATCCAGTTTAAACTCATCGGTCCAGCCGCTGCCGGCATTGGCGCGGAATTCCCAGTTACCGGCACCCAGCGCCGGGTTTGGCGTCCAGCTCCAGCTGGTGCCGTTCATTACCGCATTGCCGCCGTCGATCCATTCACCTTTATCGTTGCGATACTGAATGCGCACCACGCTGCCTTCCGGTGCGCTGCCGCGCAGATCGGGCGTGGTGTCATCGGTAATGCCGCCGCTTTTCAGTGAGCCGGTCAGGCTGCCGGCGTTGTCGATAGCCTCAATGATTTTGGCCACGCCGCCCGGATCGCTCGGCACGTCGCCGTCTTTTCCGATGGTAATGTTAAACTCATCGGATACTTTGCCCTCGCGCACCTTACCGGCAAAGGTTTCCGCCGCCACCAGCGTCAGGTTGTGACGGCCATCCGCCAGGTCCACATTCGGTTCCAGCGTCCACAGACCGGTTTTCTCGTCAGCTTTGGCGCTGCCGATCACGGTGTTGCCTTCTTTCAGATACACCACGGTGCCCTTTTCGGCGATGCCGGTCAGGGTCGGGCGGCGGTCGTCGGTCATTTTACCGGCGTCAAAGCTGCCGGTAATGGCGCCCTGATCGTCGTACAGGTTAAGCAACGTCGGTGCGACCGGCGGCGTGGTGTCGACGATCAGCGTGCGCTGTGACGGCGTACTGAGGTTACCGGCGGTGTCGATGGTCATAAAGGAGAGGCTGTATTCGCCGTCGGTCAGCGCTTCCGGTGGCGTCCACTTCCAGCTGCCGTCCTGCGGGTTGATGTCGACAAAGAAATTCCTGTCGCCAAGCGTAATCATTACCTGGCCGCCTTTGCCCACTTCTGAGTTGATGATGCCGGAGAAGGTTGGGGTGTTGGTGTCGCGCTCGAGGTACTTCACCTCTTTAAAATCAAACAGATCCATGGAGTTTTTCCTGTGTTTTATGTTGGGTCTATTGCAGCAAAGCCCGCTGCGCCTTGTTATAAAGTGCGCATTTTGTAATAGATGACGTAAAACGCTGTATGAGACCTGTCCCGAAGGGAGAAAAGTCCGAACGGGTGAAAAGCCGGGGAAAGAGGGCAGGGTGATGCCGTGCTAAGCGCACGGCATCGGGGGTTACACCAGTTGCAGTTGCACGCCGTCCTGCACCAGCAGTTCGGCGTCGCCGTGACTCCAGACGTGGTATTGCGTACCGGCGATGGTCAGGGTGCCGGTCTGCTGCGTCCAGCCATCAACCGCTTCGCCTACCGGCAGAATATCCTGCAGCTGCACGCTGTCGCCCGGCTTGCCTTTCACCAGCAGCTGGGTGCTGTCATCCTCAATGAACAGCCCTTTGCCACCTTCGCTCAGCAGCTGGTGGAGCGTCAGCGCGTCCGGCTGGGCTTCATCCTGCGCCTGCTGATCGAACGCGGCGTCCGGGCTGACGTCGAGCACGAATTTGCTGCTCCAGTTGCTCTTCATCTCACCGGTCGAGGCGCGCGCCTGATATTCCCACACGCCAGGCTGATGCAGATACGGCGAGGTGAAGCTCCATTTGCCGTCGGCATCGACCAGCACGCTGCCGGCGTGGCGCAGGCCTTCACCCTGCACGCCATATTCGATCTCAATCACCTGGCCCGGCGTGCCGCTGCCGTGCAGCGTTGGCGTGGTGTCATCGGTTGAGTCATGCTGATAAACCGGCCCCTGTAGCGGACCCGCGTTGTCCCAGGCGTAGTCGATGGTCGGTTCCAGCGGCGCGCCGGGGATCACCAGCAGCTCAAACTTATCGCTCCACGCGCTGGCTTTACCATCGGCCACGCCGCGCGAGCGGAAACCCCATTCGCCAAAATAGGTCAGTTCGAAGCCGGCGAACTGCCAGTTGCCCTGCGCATCGACCGTCACGCTGCCCGCGCTGTGCCAGCCGCTGTTACTCAGGTTGTACTCAATCTCGACGATGCTGCCCGGCGCACCGCGACCTTCCAGCACCGGCGTTTTATCGTCGGTGGTGCCGCGATGGTACACCTGGCCGGTATGGGCGCCGGTATCGTCACGCGCAAAGTCGATAGCCGGACGCAGATTCTCCAGCGCCGACATATTAAGGCTGAAATCCGGGCGGTAGTCGTCTTTGCTGTTCTCGTAAGAAGCATAGAAGGTGTAGATGCCGTCACCGCTGATCATCGCGCGCGACTGAATCACCCAGTCGCCGTTGGCATCGGTTTTAACGCTGCCTTTATAGCCGATTCCGCCGTGATCGTTCTGCGCGAACAGATAAACGATGCTGTTCGGCTCCGCGCGGCCCACGATCAGCGGCGAGAAGTCGTCAGTGGTGGAACCGCTGGCGAGCTGGCCCTGCACGGTGCCGACATCATCAATGGCATAGCTGATGGTCGGCGGCACCGGTCCGCTGTCAACCACAGTGATGTCGAAGTGGTCAGAAGGTTCGCTGACGCGGCCAAACTCGTCGGTGGCGGTGACGGTTAGCTGATGCCCGCCCGCACCCAGCAGCGGCTCCAGCGACCATTCGCCGCTTTTACTGGCCACGGTGCTGCCAATCAACCGGTCGTGATCGTACAGCCGCACCGTGCTGCCCGGCAGCGCATAGCCCTGCACTCTAGGCGTGGTGTCATCAATGGTGTGTCCGCGCCCGACCGGGCCGGTTTCGCTGCCGACGTCGTCAAACAGCGCGGTGATCGCCGGTTTGTCCGGCACCGAGAGCGCGACGTCAACAGAGAACGGATGCGGTTCACCGCTGTCGCCGATGCACGCCACCATGTCGTGGCTGCCTTCGCTCAGCGAGAACGGCGGCTGAAATGACCAGCTGCCGTCGGCGGCAATCGGCGTGCTGTAGCGGTGATCGTTGATAATGAATTCAATGATTTCACCGGCCTGCGCCGGCAGGCTGCCGCTCAGCAGCGGATAAGGTGTGCCCACTCGCAAGGTATTAATGGATAAAAAGGGGTCAAAGCTGAGAGGTGTTAGCATAAGTATTCTCCACCAAAATCATCAACGGCGTGATTACCGTTGCCTGCCCAGCTTAACGGGGGAGGGGATAGCGCCATGTACCAGAATCGTCTCGTTTCTAAGACTGATCTTAATAAGTTCTGCTAATGAAAAAGGCATTAAAAAGAGCAGGATAAAGCTCATGACATGGCTTGCTTAGGCCTGATGGTGCTGAAGTTATGTCACCGGAAAGATCGATAGTCTGTCCCGCGCCAGCCAGCGCAAAAGCCCAGAATTATTAACTTTCCTCATAAGCTGATCGGATCGGTCTTGTTAATCCTTTGTTACCTTTGTTTGTACTTTTGTAAAGTGCAATGGTGAACAGGATCACATCTATTCACGCGCCGGCAGGCTAAAACAGGAGAAAAACCAGGAAGGACGATATGAGCTCAAGTCACACTTTACAAAAGTCATCGCAGGGCGGTGCCAAAACCATCTTTAGCGTTACCAGCGGTAACTTTCTTGAGATGTATGATTTTATGGTGTTTGGCTACTACGCCACCGCCATTGCAAAAACCTTTTTCCCGGGCGACGATCCGTTTGCTTCGCTGATGCTGACGTTGATGACCTTTGGCGCCGGCTTCCTGATGCGTCCGCTCGGGGCGATTATACTGGGGGCCTACATTGACCATCACGGCCGGCGCAAAGGGCTGCTGCTGACGCTCGGCCTGATGGCGCTCGGTACGCTGACTATCGCGCTGGTGCCAGGCTACGCCACGCTGGGCGCGGCGGCGCCGATTCTGATTCTGCTGGGCCGCCTGCTGCAGGGCTTCTCGGCGGGCGTGGAGCTGGGTGGCGTCTCGGTTTATCTGTCTGAAGTGGCCCCCAAAGGCCGCAAAGGCTTTTACGTCAGCTGGCAGTCGGGCAGCCAGCAGGTAGCGGTGATCTTCGCCGCGCTGCTGGGGCTGGGGCTTAATCATCTGCTGGCGAAGGACGCGGTGACCGAATGGGGCTGGCGTATTCCGTTTGTGGTCGGCTGTCTGATTGTGCCGTTCCTGTTCTGGATTCGCCGCATGCTGGAAGAGACCGAAGCCTTCAGCCAGCGCAAATCGCACCCGTCAATGGGTCAGATTGTGCGTTCCGTGGGGCAAAACTGGGCGCTGGTGCTGGCTGGCATGCTGATGGTGGTCACCACCACGGTGATGTTCTACATGATTACTGCGTTCACCCCGACCTTTGGTAAAACCGTGCTGATGATGAGTGACAAACAGAGCTTCCTCGTGACGCTGTTTGTCGGCATCTCGAACCTGTTCTGGCTGCCGGTGATGGGCGCGCTGTCGGACCGCGTTGGGCGGCGGCCGCTGCTGATTACCTTTACCGTGTTGATGATCCTGACGACCTGGCCGGTGCTGCACGGGCTGGTGGGATCGCCGACCTTCGCGCACCTAGTGGAAGCGGAGCTGTGGTTATCGTTCCTGTACGCCAGCTATAACGGCGCGATGGTGGTGTATCTGGCGGAGATCATGCCGGCTGAAGTGCGTGCTTCGGGCTTTTCGCTGGCCTACAGCCTGGCGACCGCGCTGTTCGGTGGTTTTACGCCAGCGATTTCGAGCTATCTGATTCATGCTACTGGCGATAAAGCGATGCCGGGCGTCTGGCTGTCGTTTGCCGCGGTGTGCGGCCTGGTGGGTACGCTGCTGATTGGCCGCATGGTGAAACAGTATCAGGCGCGGCACAGCGCAACGGTAGTGGGCGCGTCGCTGTAGTTAGAGTGGGTATGCGCTGGGCCTCACTTTAACTTTTCCCATTTGCCCTCACCCTAACCCTCTCCCGCATGCGGGAGAGGGAACCGCTCGGTGCGGTTTCGCAGACCTGCACTTCACCTCAACACTCGCTTGGTTGGCTCCTTCTCCCGCCAGCGGGAGAAGGCGGGGGATGAGGGTGCCAGCCAGCTCCTGCTCTGCCTGCTGGCCCTCACCCTAACCCTCTCCCGCACGCGGGAGAGGGAACCGCTCAGTGCGGTTTCACAAACCTGTACTTCACCTCAACACCCGCCCGGTCGGCCCCTTCTCCCGCTTGCGGGAGAAGGCGGGGGATGAGGGTGCCAGCCAGCTCCCGTCCCACCCCGCTAAAACGCCACATCCACCACCACGCTATCGCTGTAATTGCCCGCTGCGGGCGTATTCTGCGTAGTCAGAATCTGCGCCGTATAGGTAAAATTGCGCGTCACGGTATCCGCGTTGAGCGATGTCGAGGTCGCGCTGCTCCAGCGGTCGCTGCCGCTCGGGCCCCAGCGATTAGTGGTGGTGGTGCCTTTATAAATATCGTAAGCCAGCCGGTTGGTGCCGCTCGCCATCTGGCGCGTGGTGCCGCTGTAATAGCTGCCATTACTCAGTCCCACCGTATACGTGCTGCCCTTTGAACACACCACGTTAATCGTCTGCTGCACAGTAGAAAAACTACCGACCAGCGGCGCACTGCCGAAGCTGACGTTCGGCGCCGTAATCGTGGTGCAGTCGTTGGTGATCACCATATTCACGGTGATCGGCATCGCCGTCCCGCTGCTGCTCTGCACGGTGCCGACGCACACGCCGGCCACATTTAGCCCGGCGCACACGTTATAACTCACCGTCAGCGTGATGGTGGTGGTGTAACTGCCGGCGGCAATCACCTGGCCAGGCACGGTGCGGAAATAGAGTGGAATGACAAAATTGAGGCTGTTGCCGAGCGCCAGCAGCGCGGAAGAGTTCCAGCGATAGCTGCCGCCCTGGCGCAGTTCGGTGGCACAAGCGCTGTCGATGCACAGCTGAATCGGCACGTTATCGGTGCCGCTGGCCGATGCCTTCATGGTGGCGCGCGTGCCGCTCAGGTAGCTGGCAGTGGTAAACGCATAGGCGACGTAATCGCTGCCCAGCAGGTTGAGCGTGCCGGTGCCGCAGTTAACGTTGGTGTTACTGGAAGTATTGACCGCCGTCGACTGAACGTAAAACGTGGTTTGCGTGCCAAAGCTGGCGTTGGGGGCCGAAAGCGAACAGAGCGCGTAGCTGCTGGCCGGCAGCAGCCACAGCAGCAAGAACAGAAATTTCCTCATGGCGAGATCCCTGACTGTGAGTTGTTGGCGGCATTCACGGCCGTACCGGGCGCGGCAGGCGGCAGCGGGCAGGTGAGTGGACCGTAAGTCTGCAGCGCTTTAGGCTGCCCCTCAGCAATAGCCAGCGTGGTCTCGCACTGGCGTCCGTCCGGCGTCACCACGCGCATCGGGTTGCTGGCGCTGAGATCTTCCATCCACACGAGGCCGTCCCAGCCGACATATTCGGTGGCGCGATCGCGGCGCAACACCTGGCTGGAGACCGGCAGCGGCTGGCCGTCGCTGTCGTGCAGGATCACGCTGGCGGCGCGCAGGCGCTCCACCGGGAAATTCAGCAGATAGCCACTTTTGCGCTTCACCGCGAAGCGCTGCTCCACTTTGGGCGCGGTCATGTCAGCCGGCAGATCGAGGGTATCGATATCGTACTTCGCGCCGTAATAGCTGCTGATGGACGGCACCAGCAAATAGCCGGCGTCATCGGTGCGGCCCATCGCCTGGTTCTCGTAGCGCACCGTCACGTCCGGATAGCGGGTTTTCACCACCACAAAGGCATCGTTGATGTTGTTGGCGGCGAACACATGGTTGTCCATCAGCACCAGCGAGCCGGTGAAATCGGCCCACTGCGTGGTGTTGTCATCATCGCCGTAAAAGCCGGCGGAAGTATCAATCTTGTTGTTGCGATAGCGCAGGCTGCCCTGACGATAATCGCCGCTGTCGCCGCCCTGATGCGCCCATGACGCATCGTAAGCAAAACCGCCGTCGCTCGGCATGGCGCGCGACACGTACAGGCGCTGATTGCTTTGTCCCTGCTGATCGCGCTCGACGCTGATCGATGCGCTGCTCTGTTCGCCAAACGGAATCACCAGCGAAATCGCGCCGCTCCAGTCGCCCTGTTGCTGGTCGCGGCTGGCGGAGATGTACAGACTGCTGTTGCCCCACAGGTTTTTACTCCACGATAAATTCCACAGGCGGGTGCGATCACCGCTGCCGCCGGCGATGTCCAGATACGCCAGACCGAGGCTGCCGTACTGGCTGAGCGACAGGCTGGCGGTGTACTGCGCGCTGCGTCTGGCGAGCGAATAGCTGGTATTGGCGTTGTCGCCGCGGCTGCCGACCAGCGCCAGGTTGCCGAAATCCGCGCTGCGCAGCGTGTGCTGAGTGCCGAGGCTGAACCAGCTGTTGTTGTACTGGTAACCCCAGCTGTACTGGGTGCCGGGCCTGCCGTCCAGCTGGCTCTGCGCCAGCGCGGCGTTGATGACGCCCAGGCTGCCCAGCTTCACCAGCGCGCCGGCACCGCCCATCGCCACGTCGCTGCTGCCTTCGGCGTGCGATTCGAGCGTTAGCCAGTCGCGCAGGCCGTAGCGATAGGATCCGCTGGCCGCCGCCGCGCCGTAATCAAAGTTTTTGATGCCGTAGTTCTCGCGAATCGCCCCGGCGGAGAAGGCGTAATCAGACAGGCCGGTTTTCAGCAGGCTGCTGGAGACGTAGAACGGCAGCGTCGTCGTCACCTGACGACCGACCGCGTCGGTGGTGGTGATCACCGCATCGCCCGCCCCGTTCACGAATGGCACATTGGTCAGCGACCACGGCCCCGGCTGCACGTTGGCCTGCGCGCTGCGGTAACCATTGATAAACAGATCGACTGACGACGGCACCGCCGCCTGGCCGCTAAAGGCGGGCAGCGGGTAGGTGACCAGATCCGGTCGCACGCTGAAGTCACGCGCGATCTGCACGCCGCCAAGGCGCACGCTGTTGCTCCAGCCCAGCGCATCCGTAATCAAATCCCCGGCGCGCCAGCTCAGCGCGGCGTTCTCGTTCTCGTTGCTGTACCAGGTGTCGTAGCGAATGTAACCCTGCTGCTGGCCGCGGGTGTCACCCGCAAGCTGCTGAATATAGACACCGTTGCTGGAGAACTGGCCGGCCGGGCCGAACAGGCGTAGCTCGTTCCAGCTGGAGAGGCGCGAACCGGCGTTGTCGGTGCGCGTGGCATAAAGGTCGTAGTTGAGCAGCGCGCCGTTGCTGGCCTGGCCGGGATAGCGCGGGCCATTTTGCGGCTGACCGAGCGTCTGCTCTGGCAGCCAGGCGGGCGGTACCGTCAGCAGCAGGCGCTGGCGGCGTTCATCGTATTCCACTTTAACCTCACCCAACTGACCGGGAGCGACCTGTTCGCCAGCCAGCTTCGCCGCCGGAATGCCGGCGCGCTGCAGATCGCCGCTGCGCAGCCAGAACTCACCGTCGCGCCGCTCGACCGGCACAATCTCGCCCCGTTCGCGCTGGTTCACCACCAGTTCCAGCATGTATTGCTGGCCGCTGGCGCTGTGGCTGACGGCAGGCGGCGGTGGCAGCTCAGAGAAAGTCTCTGCGCTGCTCAGCGGGGAAAAGCACAGCACGCTGGTCACCGCCAGCGCGCAGGGAGGCGGCGTCAGCTTCATCAGCGCGCGGCAGCGCTGCGCCAGTGAGTTTTATTCACCTCGGCCGCGAGTTCACCGCTCACCGGGCTGTTCAGCGGCCAGCGGTGGCTGCTGTTAGCCAGCACATAGCCAAACAGGCCGTTGCCGAGCGCGCGACCGCCGACGGTGACGTTGCTCAGGCGCGCGTGGCCGTTGCCGCGATTGGTCAGCTCCAGCCAGCGTTTGCCGTCGCGGCTGACCTGACGCCAGCTGAGATCGGCTTTGGTGCTGTCGCGCGTCAGGCCATCGCCATAGACAAACAGCGGCACCGAGTAGCGCATCTGAAACGTCAGCCCGGCCTGATTCTCGCCCGGCGAGCGCGGCGTCGGGATCTCATCCAGCACCACGCGATAGGCTTGCTCCACGCCGGCGGGCGGCGTGCTCTGGCGAATCAGGCGCACCAGTTGCTTCTGCCCCGGTTCCAGCCGCACCATCGGCGGGCTGGCGACCACCTGCTGCTGCGTTTGATACTGTTCCTGGCCGTCAATCTGCTGCCAGTTGAAGATGCGCACCTGCATGATGGTGGTGGCGTTACCGCGATTCTCCAGCCACAGTTCACTGGCTTTTTCCTGCGGATTGATGGCGGGATCAATCGGCCAGATCATCAGCGAGTTGGCCGCGAAGCTGGCGGGCGAAAGGGCCAGAAGAAACCACAGAAGCAGGGCGCGCAGGCTCATCATTATTCATCCTTTTTTATGCTGCCGTCACCAGCTCAGGGTGACGGTTAACGTATCGGTATAGGTCCCGGCGCGCGTCGGGCCAGGCAGGGTTAACAGGCCATAAATCGGCAGCACGATGTTATTGGCGTTGCTGTAACTCAGCGCCACCGGCGAGTTAACCGGAATCGTTGTGGTGTGCGCTGCGTTGGTATACAGGCTGTACGCCACGGTATCGGTGTTACTGGTGTGTTTGAGATTGCGGCTGCTGGTGTAATTGCTGCCGCCATTGATGCTCATGCTGAGGGCGGTACCCGGCGTGCAGGCGAGGGTGAGGGTGGTGCTTTGCACGTAGCTGGCGCTGACGCTGCTGCTCGCCACGCCCGACTGGGTGCCAAAATTCAGCGTGCCAAACACGCCGGTATTGGTACCGGAAATCACGCAGCCTGCCACCACTGACGCAGAGACCTGGAAGGTGGCCGTCGGCAAACCCCAGGCCGGGACGCTCCCTATCAGCAGGGCCAGGCTGCCAGCGCGCAGCAGCCAGACCATCCTTCTTACCCCACCGCTGGCTTCAGTAATTCACCGCCACGTTAATAGTATCGGTGTAGGTACCGGCCGGAATCAGTGGGTTAAAGCCGCCGCCGACTACCCGACCGTAAATGGCATAGTTGGTGCCGAGCGTCGGATCGGTGGTGCCGCTGGCGGCAATGTTGGTGTTGTTGGCGATGGCGGTGGTAAACGCGGCGTCGCTGTACAGCGTGTAAGCAATGCCCTGCGTATTGTTGGAGCCGAGGATCAGGTAACGCGGCTGGCCGCTCACCGTACCGTAAATAGTGGCCGGTGCCGGATTACTGCTGGTGACCTGCACATTGAAGGTCTGGCCGGTGGTGCAGCGGACAAAAATGCCGTTCCCGGATGCACCCACCAGGGTGGCGTTTAAGGTATCAAAGGTTGCAGCGCTGCTACCGAAGTTCAGGGTACCGAAGTTAACCCCGCTGGTGGCGGACTGACCGTTCACCAGACAGCCGGTGGTGAGCGTCAATGTGGCATTGATGGTTCCCGTTGTGGTGGCAGCAAAAACCGTTGCAGGGGCGAGCGCGGCGCTCAGGCTGGTAGCCAAAAGAAAAAGCTTGAGTTTCATAATCAATCCTTACTGATTATCCAAGGTCAGTGCTTTTTCGCCTGGTGATTTATTAATGAAACGAACCCGTAAATAACAAGACGCCGCGATCGGCAAACGAACTTAATGCCCTGCCACCTAAGAAAATTCTTAAAGGCTGAGTTAGTGATTTATATCAGTTTTATTTACTATAGAACACCCTTTTGCCGCTTGTACAACGCACCGGAGAATTTTCGCTAATCAATTCTCCCTTTTCGCCGATAACGCAGTCATAACAAGGGCTGGCGGCCCGTTAAAAAAACCAAACGGCAAGTGTTTTCCCCCTCTACCGCGACTTCAGGTTCAATGCTATGTTCATGCATTAATCAGATATCATTACTTTTCCCGGCCGCGACAGACGATGAGAATAAAAAATAGCCGTGCAATACCTCCAGTTATTTATGGATCTGTTTTCGTGTCGCCACAGCGCGGGTGGTCATTAGCTGCCTCTCATTGATGTTTCCACTTTTTCTGTTGTTAATTGACGATACCGCACCTGCGCCGCCGCGGGTTGAGTTGAGGAGCGCACATGTTGCTGGTTACCTGGGATAGCGTTCTGGTTGCCGTTTCGCTGATTGTGGCGTTTATCGCGGCGTTTACGGCGCTGGATACCGCCGGGCGCGTCGCCGTGTCGCGCGGCCTGCTGGCGAAACTGTGGCTGGTGGCCGGCGGTACGGCGATGGGCATTGGCATCTGGGCGATGCACTTCATTGGCATGCTGGCGATGATGATGCCGATGACCATGCGCTATGACATTCCGCTCACCGCCTTCTCGCTGCTGCTGGCAATTCTCACCAGCATCTTCGCCTTTGCGCAGGGCCTGCAGGGCAGCCATCTGACGCGCCGCCGGCTGCTGCGCGGCACGGTGATCCTCGGCAGCGGCGTGGTTGCCATGCACTATCTCGGCATGCTTGCGCTGCTGATTGAACCCGCCATTCACTGGGATTTGCGCCTGGTGGCACTGTCGGTACTGATTGCCTACGGCGCATCCGGTGCTGCGCTGTGGCTGGCGTTTCACCTGCGCCACGGCGAGAGCCTGCTGCTGATGCGCGCCTGCGCGGCGCTGGCGATGGGGGTAGCGATTGCCGGCATGCACTACACCGGCATGGCGGCCGCGCAGTTCAGCGCCCCAGGCAGCATGCAGCACCACGGCATGGGACAGGAGGGGCTGGCGGTGTGGGTAACCATCATCACGCTCACGATTCTCGGTCTGACGCTGCTGATCTCGATGCTGGACGCCCAGCTGCGCGCGGCGCGTCTTGCCGCCCGGCTGCGGCGCGCCAACAGCGAGCTGCGCCAGCTGGCGCTGCACGATAATCTCACCGCACTGCCCAATCGCGTGATGCTGGACCAGCAGCTCAGCACGCAAATCAAACACGCGACGCTGTATGACCAACCCTTTGCCCTGATGTTTATGGATCTCGACGGCTTCAAAGCGGTGAACGATACCTGGGGGCATCACGTCGGCGATCGTTTGCTGGTCGCCGTGGCGGAACGGCTGCGCAGCCAGCTGGATGCGGACATTTTGCTGGCACGCCTCGGCGGCGATGAGTTTGTCATGCTGTGTCCACAGTACGCGGCAACGCAGGCTGAAGCGCTGGCGCAGCGGCTGGTGCACAGCATTGATGCACCGTTTGAGCTGGATCGTTACTCGCTGCGCGTCTCGCTCAGCATCGGTATTGTGATCTTCCCGCAGCATGGCCGCAGCCCGCAGGAGATGATGTTCAACGCGGACTCGGCCATGTACCACACCAAGCACAGCGGGCGTAACGGCTGGAGCCTGTTTGAACCGGTGATGAGCGCGGTGGCGCAGCATCAGCTGGCGCTGGCCAACGATTTATGGAACGCGCTGGAGTGCCAGGAGATGCGCCTGTTCTACCAGCCGAAATTTCGCGCGGGCGGGACCATTCTGATGGGTTTTGAGGCGTTACTGCGCTGGCAGCATCCGCGCCGCGGCTTGCTGATGCCGGATATGTTTCTGGCGCGCGCCGAGAAAACCGGCCAGATTGTGGCGCTCGGCAACTGGGTGATCAACGAAGCCTGCCGCCAGCTGCGGCAGTGGCATGACGAGGGCAATCGCGACTGGAGCGTCTCGGTTAACCTCTCCGCACTGCAGTTTCATCAGCGCGATCTGATCGACACGCTGCGCCAGACGCTGCAGCGCTACCAGCTGCCGGAAGGCGCGCTGATGCTGGAAATCACGGAAAACATCGCCATGCGCGATCCGCAGTTCAGCCAGCAGCGCATCGCCGAACTGCAGCGGCTTGGCGTCAAAGTGGCCATCGACAACTTTGGCATTGGCTACGCCAATCTGCTGCACCTCAAGCATCTTGAGGCCAGCGAGCTGAAGATTGATCGCGCCTTTATTAACAGCCTGCGTGCCGACAGTGAGGATGCAACCGTGGTGACCGCCATGCTGACGCTGGCGCAAAGCCTTAACCTGCGCATGGTGGCGGAGGGCGTGGAGACCGAAGAGCAGCAGCGCCTGCTGACCGGTCTCGGCTTTGACACGCTGCAGGGGTATCTGCTGGGCAAACCAACGCCGGCGGAGCGCATCGGCGAATTCACTGCATCAACGCAGATTGCGCCGCACTTTCCTGATAACGTGCTGCCGCTCACCGGCGCCTGACCAGCAATTTTTGTTCTCCTTCACATCGGAAGCTTTCATCGTTCAGTGACTCATATCGGCAGCCGGTCTGCCGATAATTTCAATTATAAAACCAACATTTTCTTTTTCATTTCAACAACACCACAGCTGACTTAACACAGCTTTTTTATATGGGAAATCACTATGTTAGTGACTTCGTACGATGCGTTTACCGTTCTCGTTTCGATACTGGTAGCGATGCTGGCCTCGTTTACCGCGCTGGATATGGCGGGGCGCGTCGCTTCCTCCACCGGCCGGGTGGCGCTGGTCTGGCTGCTGGGCGGCGGTTTCGCCATGGGCGTGGGCATCTGGGCCATGCACTTTATCGGCATGCTGTCGATGAGCCTGGATATGGTGATGAGCTACGATCCGCTGCTCACCGCCGCCTCAATGGTGGTGGCGATTCTTGCCTCCATCTTTGCCCTGTGGCTGGTGTGCTCGTCCGGCGACTTGCCGTGGCGACGGCTGCTGGGCGGCGCGCTGGTGCTGGGTTCCGGCGTGGTGGCGATGCACTACACCGGCATGGCGGCGCTGATGTTTGAGCCGGGCATCAGCTGGAACTGGGGCTGGATTGCGGTTTCGGTGCTGATTGCGCTGGTGGCTTCCGGTGCCGCGCTGTGGCTGGCGTTCAACCTGCGCGAAGGACATGGCCGCGTCACGCTACTGCGCGTCGGGGCGGCCGTGGTGATGGGTTGTGCCATTGCCGGTATGCACTATACCGGCATGGCAGCGGCGAACTTCCCGATGCACAGTCACGCCACCCATCACGGCGTGAACAGCGACTGGCTGGCGATGCTGGTCACGGTGGTGACGCTGGCGATCCTCGGCATTACGCTGCTGGTTTCGATGCTCGACGCGCGTATGCAGGCGCGCACCTCAATCCTTGCACGCTCGCTGGCGGAGGCCAATCGCGAGCTGGCCCAGCTGGCGCTGCACGATAACCTGACGCGACTGCCGAACCGCATCCTGCTGGAGGATCGCCTCGAGCAGGCGATCAACAAGGCCAACCGCGAGCGCTCGCACTTTGCGCTGATGTTTATGGATCTCGACGGCTTCAAAGCGGTCAACGATGCCTTTGGTCACCACGTCGGCGATAACCTGCTGATTGCGGTAACCGAACGCATGACCGACCAGATGAAAGGGCACTACACGCTGGCGCGGCTGGGCGGTGACGAGTTTGTGCTGCTGATTGAGATCGGCGATCCCAATGATGCCGCAGCGGTGGCGGATGCGCTGGTTAAAGCCGTGGATCGCCCGTTTAGCGTGTCACGCTACGAGCTGATGGTGTCGCTGAGTATCGGCATCGCTGTTTATCCCGGTGATGGCAAGGACGAGCGCGAGCTGATGTTTAACGCCGACGCCGCGATGTATCACACCAAGAACAACGGCCGTAACGGCTACAACTTCTTCCAGCCGTCCATGAACACGCTGGCGCAGTCGCAGCTGCAGCTTAATAACGATCTGTGGCAGGCGCTGGATAGCAACGAGCTGCGTCTGTTCTATCAGCCTAAGTACTGCGCGCCGAGCGGGCCGATCATTGGCTTCGAAGCGCTGCTGCGCTGGCAGCACCCGACGCGCGGCCTGCTGACGCCGGACAAGTTTTTACCGATCGCCGAGAAGACCGGCATGATCATTAATATTGGCAACTGGGTGATCAACGAGGCCTGCCGCCAGCTGCACATCTGGCATCAGCAGGGCCATCCGCACTGGTCGGTGGCGGTGAACCTCTCTGCCTTGCAGTTTGAGCAGTGCAACCTGGTCGACACCGTGACGCAGGCGCTGGAACAGCACCAGATCCCGGCCGAGCTGCTGACGCTGGAGGTCACCGAAACCACGGCGATGCGCGATCCGGAAGAGAGCGTGCGCATCCTCACCGAGCTGACCAGCATGGGGGTAAAAGCCTCGATTGATGACTTCGGCACCGGCTACTCCAGCCTGCTGTATCTCAAACGCTTACCGGCCAGCGAGCTGAAAATCGACCGCGCCTTTGTTAACGAACTGCAGGCGAAATCGGAAGACGCCACCATCGTCTCCGCCATCGTCGCGCTGGCGCAGTCGCTGGATCTCAAAGTGGTGGCCGAAGGCGTGGAAACCCAGGATCAGCAGGCGTTCCTCACCGGGCTCGGCTGCGACACCCTGCAGGGCTTCCTGCTGGGCAAACCGCTACCGCCAGAGCGCATCAGCGAGCTACCGGATTTTGTTAAAGACAAACCCGCGGCGCTGACGGCGGCGGAGTAGGGGCTGGTTTCTGCCGCCTGGAGCTCCTCTCTCCCGCGTGCGCGCTGAGTGTTTTTCACCTTCACCCGCGTGCACGCTGTGTGTCTTTTCTCCCTCTCCCGCGTGCACGCTGTGTGTCTTTTCTCCCTCTCCCTCTCCCGCGTGCGCGCTGCGTGTCTTTTCTCCCTCTCCCGCGTGCGCGCTGTGTGTCTTTTCTCCCTCTCCCGCGTGCGGGAGAGGGCCGGGGTGAGGGCCAGACCGCACCCAACCCAACAAAAAAAGCCGCAGCATCCCTGCCACGGCTTTTACCTCAAACTCACCTAAAAAGGAGGAGAAAAAACTCACACCAGCTCGACTTTCACTCCTTCCTGCACCAGCAGTTCAGCATCGCCGTGGTTATAGACGCTGTAATGAATGCCAGCAATGGTGACGGTGCCATTCTGTTGCACCCAGCTAACATTATTATCTGATTCCGGTATCAAGTCTTTTAGCTTAACGACATCTCCATTATCACCATTGACTTTCATCTGGGTATTACTGTTTTCTATAAATAAATTCATCTCTCCATGCTGAAGAATCGTTTTTACATCGACCAGTAAATCGTTATCGATTTTGTCAGACATATTAATGGTATTAACTGTGCCTTTTTCTGCCAGCAGGTTAGCTAAATCGAAACTACTTTGCTCAGCACTCAGGTTAATTACCTCGTAACTGGTTTTCATATCAGCAAGGTGATTATCTGTTTTTTCTTCGACAGGTTTAATAGCGATGTTGTCTATCGCGAAATCGTTACCGTTTCTACTCGAGGTACCATTGGTAATAGCTACCTTAACTTTTTTTGTTTCGGTTGCCATATAATAACCTGTGTAATGTGTCCAGCTTGTTTTTTGAAGTGTTTCCGGAATAACCGATTTTCCATCAATGCTCATCCCGAGTTTTGATGTGTATTCACCAAATGTATGTTGAAGGGCATCATAAGAAACTTCATAAGTTTTTCCTTTTTCCACAATGATAGTGCGGTAAGCAACTTCTCCGTTGTAGCCGTCGGTGGTCCCATTCGTCATACTACCCAACTGATTTGTTCCGTTTCCACTCCATTTTTTTACTGTCAGCTCACCAGATTGGCCATATTTCCCCGCAGCCTTCCATCCTTGCAATGTTCCATCATTAAAATCCCATAAATAGCCTTGTGACTCTTTTCCGGAATCAGTTACGTTGATAGCGAAAGTGTTACTCCACTTCGGAGTGCCAGTATGGCCAGTGTTACTGGCACGAAATTCCCAGCCTGTCTGTTCTTTCAGTTTTGGTGATTGCCATGACCAGTTACCATCTTTATCTACAACTGTAGTACCACCTGCCACCCATGGATTACTAAACTGGCCATACTCGATAGTAATAATTTGTCCCGGAAAACCTGTACCTTTCAATATCGGTGTTAAGTCATCTGTAAAACCGCCGTGTTGTATCAGACCACCTGTGGGGGATGAATCATCAAACGCACCCACAATCTCAGGTGCTTCGGGTTGAATATTTAGATAAAATTGTAATGATTGTTCACCTGATTCATCCGCCTTAGCAATAAATTGCCAGCTGCCACTGTGCAGGTTTTCTTGCGGAATAAATGACCAGTTACCAGCGTGATCTGTTTTTACTGAGTGACCAGTATTCCAACTGCCATCTTTAGAACGATATTCGACGTATACCACTGAGTTGGCTTCAGCCACACCTCTAATTTCTGGTGTCGGATCGTCAGTCGTCGCGCCGGATTTTAACGCGCCGGTTAATTTACCAAAGTTATCAAACGCACTGGTGATCTGTGGTGTTAAACCCGTATCATTGGCTATCGTCAATGCAAAATCGCTGTTGCTGTTGTGCGCGTTAGCATTATCACTCGCTGAAAACTGATAGCTGCCCGGTGAAATGCGGTCGGTTTCATACACCCAGCTGCCATCCGCGCCAGCCTGCACGCTGCCCAGGACTTCCCAGTCGCTCAACGCGTTACGGAAGTGAATATAGACAATGCTGTTAGCCTCAGCGCGACCGTTCAGCGTTGGCGTGCGGTCATCGGTGATTGCGCCACTGTGTAACAGACCGGTATTGATGCCAAAATCATCCCACGCATGCGTGATTGCGAGTTCGCTCTCCGGCGTCAAATCGATTTCCAGCGTGAACTCGTCGGTCCAGCCGCTGCCGGCGTAAGCGCGGAACTCCCACTTGCCTTCACCCAGCGCCTGACCCGGCGTCCAGCTCCACTCGGTGCCGTTCAGCGTGGCGTAACCGCCGTCAACCCACTGGCCGTTCACGTCCCGGTACTGAATCAGCACGTGGCTGCCGGCTGGCGCAGTACCGTGCAGCGTTGGCGTGGTGTCATCGGTCAGCGCGCCGTCCAGCAGCTTGCCCTGTGCGGCACCCGCGTTATCCTGCGCGTGGGTGATTTCCACCTTGCCGGGAACCGGGACTGCTGAGTCATCGGCAACGGTCAGCGTAAATACCTCCGATGCCTGACTGACGTAGCCACGGCCATCGGTGGCGGTGACATACAGTGAATGCTCACCGTCAGCCAGCGACGGGGTAATTTCCCAGTAGCCGTTGCTGCTGGCTTTAACGCTGCCAATCAGCTGGTTCTGCGCATTGTACAGGCGCACAATGCTGTCTGGCTCGGCCACGCCTTTCAGGGTCGGCGTACGGTCATCCGTCTGCTGGCCGGAACTGACCAGGCCGGTTTTATCGCCGAAATCATCCCCGGCACCAATAATCAGCGGCTGGTCCGGCGCGGTAAGGTCAACGTTAACGATTAATAGCGATGGAGCACCAATATTTCCGGCGCGATCGATGGTGCGCACGGAGAGGTTATGCGGGCCTTCAGCCAGCGGAAACGGCGGCTGCCAGCTCCAGCTGCCGTCAGCGGCGATGGAGACGGTATAGACGGTGCTGTCCATAACGATTTCCATGATGCCGCCGGCTTCGGCTGGTGAGGAGCCGCTAAAGGTGCGCTGCGGATCGGTGGTCCAGAGTTGTCTTGCGTTGGTGAGTGCTGTGCTCATGAGGTTTTCCTGTTAAGTAATAATCAGTGTCCTGGTGGATCTGGCCGCATCAAACGGCAGGTGGCGATTATTAGTGGATCGGATAATTCTCCCAACGAGAACGGTCTTGAAGGAAAACTGGCGGCGCGCGGGGAAAAGGACACGGATTTTTAGCCGCAGCAATGGCTGGCAGGCTATACTGGCGCGCACGCAGGTCGCAGGGAATGGAGCCATGGCCAAATACCAGCAGCTGGTAGATCAGCTACGTACGCAAATCGAAGCACGCATCTGGCCGCCGGGTGAAAAGCTGCCGTCGCTGCGCCAGCAGGCGGAGCAGAGCGGGTTAAGCCTGATGACGGTGATGCACGCTTACGAAGTGCTGGAGAGCCAGGGCTGGATTGTGTCGAAGCCGCAGTCGGGCTATTACGTGGCACCGCGCGCGGCGGAGAGCCGTCCGCGTTTGCCAACCCAGGCAATCGCTAAAACCGATCAGGCCGATACCAACAGCTTCGTGTTTGACGTGCTGCAGGCGACGCGCGATCCGGCCATCATGCCGTTTGGTTCTGCTTTCCCCGATCCGGAACTGTTTCCCCAGCGCCAGCTGATGCGCTCGCTGGTGAAGGTCTCGCACAATCTTAAACCCACCGATGCCCTGAATAATCTGCCGCCCGGTAATGAAGCGCTGCGAAAAATCCTCGCCCAGCGTTATGCGCAGCAGGGCATTACGCTGTCGCCGGATGACATCGTCATTACTAACGGTGCGATGGAAGCGCTGAACCTCAGCCTGCAGGCGGTGACCGAACCGGGCGACTGGGTGGTGATTGAGAACCCTTCCTTCTATGGCGCGTTGCAGGCGATTGAACGGCTTAAGCTGAACGCGATTGCTATCGCCAGCGATGTGGAGCAGGGCATCGATCTGGATGAGCTGGAGCAGGCGCTGCAGCGCTGGCCGGTGAAAGCCTGCTGGCTAATGACCAACCGGCAGAATCCGCTCGGCTTTACCCTCAGCGCCGAGCGCAAACAGCAGCTGGTGGCACTGCTGACGCGTTATCAGGTGGCGATGATAGAGGACGACGTCTACAGCGACCTGTATCACGGCCACGATAAGCCGTTGCCGGCCAGAGCGTTCGACCGCGAGGGTTACGTGCTGCACTGCGGCAGCTTTTCGAAAAATCTGGTGGCGGGATTTCGCGTGGGCTGGGTCGCGGCGGGGCGCTATGCGCAGCGCGTGCAGCGCATTCAGATGATGAGTACGCTCTCGACCAGCGCGCCGATGCAGCTGGCGCTGGCGGATTTTCTCAGCACCCGCAGCTACGATACGCATCTGAAAAAGCTGCGTCAGACGCTGGCGAAGCGCAAACAGCTGGCACAGCAGGCGCTGCGCCGCGTGCTGCCCGCCGAGGCGCACATCAGCGATACGCCCGGAGGCTACTTTTTGTGGATTACCTTGCCAGAGCAGATTAACGCCACGCAGCTGTATCATCTGGCGCTGCAGCAGGGCATCAGTATTGCGCCGGGCCAGCTGTTTTCCAGCAGCGAGAGTTTCAGCCACTGCTTCCGCTTCAACACCGCCTGGCCATGGGATGCACGCGCCGAGGCGGCGGTAGAGACGCTGGGGGCGTTAATTGGTCAGCTGGCGCAGGGCGTTGCGGTAGAGAAGTGAGTGGTTTTTCCCTCACAACACCCGCAGCATTCTCACTTCGCAATCCACGTGGCCGGTACAGCCCATCGCGTCCGCAATCTGTTCAAAGCCCAGCGACTGATAGAGTTTAATGGCACGCGTCAGGCTGCCGGTGGTCTCCAGGTAGCAGCGCCGGAACCCGCGCTGGCGGGCAAAATCCATTGCGCGCAGCGCCAGTTCGCGCGCTAAACCCAGCCCGCGCACCGACGGCAGGAAATACATCTTCTGCAACTCACAGATATCCGGTGCGCTGCAGGCCAGTGGCGCCACGCCGCCGCCGCCGACCACCTGACCTTCATGCTCCACGATCCAGTAAGCGCTGTCCGCCGCACTGTAAAGTTCAAACAACCGATCGAGCTGCGGGTCGGACACGGTATAACCTTTATCCGCCGTCAGGCCGAACTCGGCGGAGACATCGCGGATCACCTGGGCAATCAGCGGATTATCGGCGGCGACAATCGGGCGCACCTGCAGGTTAAGTGGCGTGGCGGTGGTCATCATAATCTTCCGATAGAAAAAAGCCGGGCAGTGCCCGGCTTCGATTAAGCGTCAGGACTGAAGCGCTTACAATGCCGCAATCACGCCCTGCTGTTCAATCAGTTTTGCTTTTGATTGCTCCAGCTCGGCTACGCGCTCGCGCTCTTTCGCTACCACCGCTTCCGGTGCGCGCGATACAAAGCCTTCGTTAGCCAGTTTGGTCTGAATCTTCTCGATCTCGACATCCAGCTTCACCAGCTCTTTTGCCAGACGCTCCAGCTCGGCTTCCTTGTTGACCAGATCTGCCATCGGGATCAGCAGCTCTGCGCCATCAACAATCTTGGTCACCGAGACCGGACCTTTCTCGCCGGCTGGCAGAATGGTCAGGCTCTCCAGACGCGCCAGGCGCGACAGGAAGTTGCGGTTCTCTTCAACACGACGCTGCGCCGCCGGCGAGCAGTCGCGCAGCAGCACGTCGAGCGGCTTGCTTGGCGCGATGTTCATTTCGGCACGGATATTACGCACCGCCACAATCGCCTGCTTCATCCACTCGATATCGGCCTTCGCTTCCGCGTCTTCCTTCGCCGCGTCATACTGCGGGAACGGCTGCAGCATGATGGTATCGTGATCGATGCTCTTCAGCACTTTCACGCGCTGCCAGATGGTCTCGGTAATGAACGGGATGATCGGATGCGCCAGGCGCAGCAACGCTTCCAGCACCGTCACCAGCGTGTTGCGCGTGCCGCGCAGCTCCGCTTCGCTGCCGCTGTTCATCACCGGCTTGGTCAGCTCCAGGTACCAGTCACAGAACTGGTTCCAGGTGAAGTCGTACAGAATGTTGGCAGCGATATCAAAGCGATAGCTATCCAGCGCTTCACGGTACGCTTTCACGGTGCTGTTGAATTCCGTCAGGATCCAGCGATCCGCCAGTGACAGCTTCAGCTCGCCGCCGTTCTGGCCGCAATCCTGATCTTCGGTGTTCATCAGCACGAAGCGGCTGGCGTTCCACAGCTTGTTACAGAAGTTGCGGTAGCCTTCCAGGCGCTTCATATCCCAGTTGATGTCACGACCGGTGGACGCCAGCGCGGCGAGGGTGAAGCGCAGCGCATCGGTGCCGGAAGGCACGATACCGTCCGGGAACTGCTTCTCGGTGCGTTTGCGAATCTTCTCAGCCAGCTGCGGCTGCATCATGTTACCGGTGCGTTTCTCCAGCAGATCTTCCAGCGAAATGCCGTCCACCATATCCAGCGGATCGATGACGTTGCCTTTCGACTTGGACATCTTCTGGCCTTCTTCATCGCGGATCAAACCAGTCATGTAGACGGTTTTAAACGGAACCTGCGGCTTGCCGTTCTCATCTTTGATGAAGTGCATGGTCAGCATGATCATGCGCGCAATCCAGAAGAAGATGATGTCGAAGCCGCTCACCAGCACGCTGGTAGGATGGAAGGTGCGCAGCGCTTCGGTATTCTCCGGCCAGCCCAGCGTAGAGAATGTCCACAGGCCGGAAGAGAACCAGGTATCAAGCACGTCGTCATCCTGGCGCAGCGTCACGTCGGCGGCCAGATTGTTTTCCTGACGCACTTCTTCTTCGCTGCGTCCGACATAGACGTTACCGTTGTTGTCGTACCAGGCCGGAATGCGGTGTCCCCACCACAGCTGACGCGAGATGCACCAGTCCTGGATGTCGCGCATCCACGAGAAGTACATGTTTTCGTACTGCTTCGGCACAAACTGAATGTCGCCGTTTTCTACCGCTTCCACCGCGACTTTCGCCAGCGGGGCCGTGCGCACGTACCACTGATCGGTCAGCATCGGCTCGATCACCACGCCGCCGCGGTCGCCGTAGGGCACCGTCAGATCGTGTGGTTTGATTTCGTCGAGCAGGCCGAGCTCGTCAACGGCGGCGACAATCGCTTTACGCGCGGCAAAACGCTCCATCTTCTGGAACTGCGGCGGAATTTCATCGGAACAGGCATCGCTGACTTCACCGTTGGTGTCGAACACTTCCGCACGCTCGCGGATGTCGCCATCAAAGGTCAGGATGTTGATCATCGGCAGCTTGTGACGACGGCCCACTTCGTAGTCGTTGAAGTCGTGCGCCGGGGTAATCTTCACGCAGCCGGTGCCTTTCTCCATATCGGCGTGTTCGTCGCCGACGATCGGAATACGACGGTTCACCAGCGGCAGGATCACCTCTTTGCCGATCAGATCTTTGTAACGTGGATCTTCCGGGTTGACCGCCACGCCGGTATCGCCCAGCAGGGTTTCCGGACGGGTAGTGGCCACCACCAGGTAATCTTTGCCTTCGGCAGTTTTCACGCCGTCCGCCAGCGGATAGCGAATGTGCCACATTGAGCCTTTGCTCTCGCGGTTTTCCACTTCGAGGTCAGAGATCGCCGTGCGCAGTTTCGGGTCCCAGTTCACCAGGCGCTTGCCACGGTAGATCAGGTTTTCTTTGTACAGACGGACGAAGACTTCTTTCACCGCGTTGGACAGGCCTTCATCCATGGTGAAGCGCTCGCGCTCCCAGTCAACCGAGTTGCCGAGGCGACGCATCTGGCGGGTGATGGTGCCGCCGGATTCAGCCTTCCACTGCCAGATTTTTTCGATAAAGGCGTCACGACCGTAATCCTGACGCGTTTTGCCCTCTTCAGCGGCGATCTTGCGCTCAACCACCATCTGCGTGGCGATACCGGCGTGGTCCGTACCTGCCTGCCACAGGGTGTTTTTACCCTGCATGCGCTGGTAGCGGATCATGGTATCCATGATGGTTTGCTGGAAGGCGTGACCCATATGCAAGCTACCTGTGACGTTCGGCGGCGGGATCATGATGCAAAAGCTTTCCTGGCTGGTATCGCCATTCGGTTTGAAGTAGCCCTGCTGTTCCCAGTGCTCGTAGAGCGGCTGCTCGATATCTTGCGGGTTATATGTCTTTTCCATATCTGCTATGTCGTTTGCGGCGGGGGTGGCGTCGCCGTATTCAATTGGAAACCAACGCTGCGATACGCTTTATAGCGGTCGCGCGCCAGTTGTTTCAGGAATTCTTCATAAGGTACGAAGTCTATCACTTCATGGAAACCGGTAGCAAAATCTGCGAACTGCGGTAGCAGGCTGATCAGCAGATCGCGCGGCGCACTGCCGCGTCGCTGCGGCCAGGCCAGCTCAACCGGCGCGCCATAGCGCGGGCCTTCGCCGGCCAGGTTGTGCGGCACAAAGGCGTTGGCCGGACGCTGCCACAGTGCTTCATCCAGTCGATTGGCCTGCTGTTCATCTTCGCAGGCAATCAGGATGCGCTTACCGTCTCGCCAGCGGCTGGCGGCCAAATCGCACACCAGCGCTTCGATGGCGCTTAAGCCGTCGCTGGCGCTTTCAGACTCCATCACGAAGAAGGTGGCGTTTTTCATGGCAGGTTATTTCCATCAATGACAGTGGGGCGCATTGTGCGACAGTAAGATTGCGGCGTCCAATAATAAGGTCGCCATCAATGGCGACCTTACAAACCGTGCGGCTGATAATCAGGTCGCCATAAATGGCGACCCTACACCCGTAGGGTGCGCATTCATGCGCACCGTATCAATGGCCGCAGGGTATTTAACGCATTCATGCGCACCGTATCAATGGCCGCACGGCGTCAAACGCATTCATGCGCACCGTTCCAATGGCCGCACGCTGTCAAACGCATTCATGCACCCCGTTGCAGCATTCGCCCCGGCTCTTAATCGTCGCCGTTCAGGCCAGCGCGGTTCAGCAGGAACTGCGACAGCAGCGGCACCGGACGGCCGGTCGCGCCTTTGGCTTTGCCGGAGCGCCAGGCGGTGCCGGCGATATCCAGGTGCGCCCAGTTAAACTTGCGTGCAAAGCGTGCCAGGAAGCAGGCTGCAGTAATTGCGCCGCCCGGACGGCCACCGATGTTAGCCATATCGGCAAAGTTAGATTCCAGCTGCTCCTGATACTCATCGGCCATCGGCAGACGCCACGCGCGGTCGCCCGACTGCTCTGACGCGCTGATCAGCTCGTGCGCCAGCGGATTGTGGTTCGACATCAACCCGCTGACGTGATGGCCCAGCGCGATCACGCAGGCACCGGTCAGGGTGGCGACGTCAATCACCACTTCCGGATCGAAGCGCTCAACGTAGGTCAGCGCATCGCACAGCACCAGACGGCCCTCGGCATCGGTATTCAGCACTTCAACCGTCTGGCCGGACATGGTGGTTAGCACGTCGCCCGGACGCATCGCGCGCCCGTCCGGCATGTTCTCACAGCCCACCAGCACGCCGACCACGTTCAGCGGCAGATTCAGCTCCGCCACCATGCGCATCACGCCGTACACCGACGCCGCGCCGCACATGTCGTATTTCATCTCATCCATCGCCTCGGCAGGCTTGATGGAGATGCCGCCGGAGTCAAAGGTCAGCCCTTTACCTACCAGCACGATAGGGCGCGCATCGGCGTCGCTGCTGCCTTTGTACTCAATCACCGACATCAGCGACTCGTTGTGCGAACCGGCACCGACCGCCAGATAGGCGTTCATGCCCAGCTCTTTCATCTGCTGTTCGCCAATCACGCGGGTGGTGACGTTTTTGCTGTACGCATCGGCCAACTGACGTGCCTGCGACGCCAGATACGCGGCGTTACAAATATTCGGCGGCATATTGCTCAGGTCTTTCGCCGCTTTGACGCCGGCGGCAACGGCCAGACCGTGCTGAATAGCGCGCTCACCGCTGGTCAGCTCACGGCGGGTCGGCACGTTGAACACCAGCTTGCGCAGCGGACGGCGCGGCTCAACTTTGTTGCTTTTCAGCTGGTCGAAGTTGTACAGCGCCTCTTTAGAGGTTTCTACCGCCTGGCGCACTTTCCAGTAGGTATTGCGCCCTTTAACGTGCAGTTCGGTCAGAAAGCACACCGCTTCCATCGAACCGGTATCGTTCAGGGTATTGATGGTTTTCTGAATCACCTGTTTGTACTGGCGCTCATCCAGCTCACGCTCTTTACCACAGCCGATCAGCAGGATACGTTCGGACAGGATATTTGGCACATGGTGCAGCAGCAGCGTCTGGCCCACTTTGCCCTCCAGCTCACCGCGGCGCAGCAGCGCGCTGATGTAGCCATCGCTGATCTTATCCAGCTGCTCGGCAATTGGTGACAGACGACGCGGTTCGAAAACGCCAACCACAATGCAGGCGCTGCGCTGTTTTTCCGGGCTACCGCTTTTTACACTGAACTCCATGCACTCTCCTGAATCTTAAAGACAACGGCCTTAGCTGTCGTTAGAATGTAGCGCGTTCGTAACCCATTAATTTGTTGCGACGCCATGACAATTTAACGCCGGCGGCCATAATGAGTGGGGTGACAATGTGTTGTTTTTTCACCACCCTAACGCGTTCGTCATACTATTTTAGCTACCATGACGGCCATTGATGAAGAAAAATGGCTGATAAGCGTTGAAACTAGCGATTTTCCTGCAAAAAGACAAGTTTTCACAGGCGTACTAAGCGTGATCATCATTAGATATCTGGTTCGGGAAACGCTCAAAAGCCAGCTGGCTATCCTGTTCATCCTGCTACTTATCTTCTTTTGCCAGAAGTTAGTCAGGATTTTGGGTGCGGCGGTGGATGGCGAAATCCCAACAAATCTGGTTCTGACATTGTTAGGACTTGGCGTGCCTGAAATGGCACAACTTATCCTGCCCCTAAGCTTGTTTCTGGCGATTTTAATGACCCTTGGGCGGCTGTACACCGAAAGTGAAATTACGGTGATGCACGCCTGCGGGCTGGGTAAAGGCGTCCTGATTAAAGCGGCGATGATCCTGATGCTGTTCACCTCGCTGGTGGCGGCGGTCAACGTGATCTGGCTTGGCCCGTGGTCCTCGCGCTATCAGGATGAAGTGACACAAAATGCCAAAGCCAACCCGGGAGCGGCTGCGCTGGCGGCGGGGCAGTTCCAGACCTCCAGCGACGGCAATACCGTGCTGTTCGTCGAAGACGTGAAAGGCAACAAGTTCGGCAGCGTGTTCCTGGCGCAGCTGCGGCCGAAGGGCAATGCACGGCCATCGGTGGTGCTGGCAGACAGCGGTCACATGGAGCAGCACAAAGATGGCTCGCAGACGGTGACGCTGGATAAAGGCACGCGCTTCGAAGGCACGGCATTGCTGCGTGACTTCCGCATAACCGACTTCGTCAATTATCAGGCGCTGGTGGGATACAAAGAGGCGGTGCTCGATCCTAACGATGCCGATCAGGCCGATATCAGCACGCTGATAAAAACCAAAACGCCGCAGTTCCAGGCGGAGCTGCACTGGCGTCTGACGCTGGTGTTCGCTGTGCTGGTGATGGCGCTGATGGTGGTGCCGCTCAGCGTGGTTAACCCGCGTCAGGGCCGCGTGCTGTCGATGCTGCCGGCAATGTTACTCTACCTGATCTTCTTCCTGCTGCAGAGCTCGCTGCGCTCCAACGCGGCGAAAGGCCGGTTTGATCCGGCGATCTGGATGTGGGTGGTCAACCTGGCGTATCTGGCGCTGGCGGTGGCGCTTAACGTATGGGATACCGTGCCGATGCGCCGTTTCCGCGCGCGCTTTAGCCGTGGAGGATCCGTGTGATGTTTAAGGTCCTTGACCGCTATATCGGCAAAACCATCTTCAACACCATCATGATGACGCTGTTCATGCTGGTGTCGCTGTCGGGCATCATTAAGTTTGTTGATCAGCTGCGTAAAACCGGGCAGGGCGCGTATACCGCGCTGGATGCCGGTTACTACACGCTGCTCAGCGTGCCGAAAGATATCGAGATCTTCTTCCCGATGGCGGCGCTGCTGGGCGCATTGCTGGGGCTGGGCACGCTGGCGCAGCGCAGCGAACTGGTGGTGATGCAGGCCTCCGGCTTTACCCGTCTGCAGGTGGCGCTGGCGGTAATGAAAACCGCGATTCCGCTGGTGCTGCTGACCATGGCGGTGGGCGAATTTGTCGCCCCGCAGGGCGAGCAGATGGCGCGTAACTACCGGGCGCAGCAGCTGTACGGCGGCTCGCTGGTTTCGACGCAAAACGGCCTGTGGGCGAAAGACGGCAACGATTTTATCTACATTGAGCGCATTAAAGGCGACAACGAGATCGACGGCGTCAGTATCTATCGCTTCACCGACCAGCGACGTCTGCTGAGCGTGCGCTATGCCGCCACCGCGGTCTGGAATAAAGATCGCAAACTGTGGGAGCTGTCGCAGGTGGATGAGTCGGACCTGAAAGACCCGAAGCAGATTACCGGTTCACAGAGCCTGAGCGGGGAATGGAAAACCAATCTGACGCCAGACAAGCTGGGCGTGGTGGCGCTGGACCCGGACGCGCTGTCGATCAGCGGTCTGTATAACTACAGCAAGTATCTCAAACAGAGCGGCCAGGAATCCGGGCGCTACCTGCTGAATATGTGGGGCAAAATCTTCCAGCCGCTGTCAGTGGCGGTGATGATGCTGATGGCGCTGTCGTTTATCTTTGGTCCGCTGAGAAGCGTATCGATGGGCGTGCGCGTGGTCACCGGCATCAGCTTTGGCTTCCTGTTCTACGTGCTGGATCAGATCTTCGGGCCGCTGAGTCTGGTGTACGGTTTACCGCCGGTGCTGGGCGCGATTCTGCCAAGCGGCGCGTTCTTCGCCATCAGTTTGTACCTGTTGCTGAAACGGCGGTAGTGAGGGTTGCAGGGGCGCGATTCAGGGCGCCCCTGTCATTCCCGCACCGTTACCGTAGGGTCGCCATTCATGGCGACCTTTTTTATTTATGCCAGCCAGGTCGATGCCCGCACCGTTAGCGCAACGTCTGCACCCAGCCCGGCAGCTGCGACAGCAAAAACAGCACCAGGCCAATGGTACCGCCCACCAGCGTGCCGTTGATGCGGATAAACTGCAAATCACGGCCAATGTTCAGCTCAATCTGTTGCGACATCTCGCGCGCATCCCAGCTCTTCACCGTATCGCTGATGTGACGGGTGAGAAACGCCGCAAACTCCGGCGCGACGCTGCGCGCAGCGTCTTCCAGATGCTGATTCATTGAGGTACGCAGTGCTTCATCGGCGGCGAGCGTTTCGCCCAGCCACAGCGCCGCCAGCCGCACCCGCTCCTGCACGCGCGAATCGTCACTGTTGAGGTCGCTCTTCAGCCAGCGGCGCAGGTCCTGCCACAGCTCGCCGATATAACGGTTAAACGACTCATCCTCTTTCAGCCAGTGTTTGATGGTCTCAGCGCGTTCAGCCATCTCCGGATCGCTTTTTAGTCGCTCTATCAGGCGCTGTACCGCGCGGTTAAAACCGAGGCGAAATTCGTGGCCCTGGTCGCGCGCCACTTCATCCAGAATCGAATCCACCGCGTTGGCGACCAGCTCGGCGCTATGTTCGCCGAGCCATTCGGTCGGCAGTACTTTGGCTTTGATCGGATGTTCGCGTTTCAGCCAGCGCACAATCTGCAGCGCGATAAACTCGCGCGTGCCGGGTTTGTGCAGCAGACGCAGCAGCTGTTGCACAGCAGCGTCCAGCAGCTCCTGATGGCGGTTGTTTTTGGTCAGGCTGTCCAGCAGCAGCGCGCTGGACTGGGTCAGATCAACCTTATCCAGTGCGCGATGCACTGCGCGGCGCAAAAAGCGCTGAATACGCTGATCGTCAGTGAGATCGAGGAAACCGCGCATCACCTGCAGCAGGTGGCGGCCAATGCGATCGGCATTGCCCGGCGTATTGAGCCACTGCGCCAGCAGCTGTGACGGATCGTGGCGGCGAATCAGTGCCAGCAGCGAATCGGTATCGAGAAACTTCTCCTGCACGAAGCGGCCAAGATTCTCGCCGATGCGATCTTTGTTGCGTGGAATAATTGCCGTATGGCGCGAGATGAACGGCACCGGCACGCGACGAAACAGCGCCACCACCGCAAACCAGTCGGCCAGCGCGCCGACCATCGCCGCTTCAGCAATCGCCTTCAGCCCCAGCACCCAGAACGTGGGCGGCAGAAACAGCGTCACGACAAAGGTCGCGGCGGCAATCAGCAGCAGCGACAGGGCCAGACGCTTGCTCCGTTTTAATTGTTGATATTTATCCATACCACGATCATAGCAGAGGGCGATTAACGGCGGCGTCCACCGAGCAGACTGCCCAGCACGCCGCGGATGATCTGATTGGTCACCTGGCGCGCCGCGCTTTTCGCCACGCTCTGCACTACGCCGTCGCGCTTGCCGCCGCGCGGCCCGGTGCTACCGAACAGAATCTCTTTCAGCCCACCCAGAATGCCGTCATCCACCGCCACGCTATTGCCTTTGCTGGGCGGCGCATCGGCCTGCTGCGGCGCGGCCTGCACGCCTTGCTGTAACATTTCGAACGCCGATTCGCGATCGACGGCACTGTCGTATTTGCCGTACAGCGGCGAATGGTTGATCAGGCTGTTGCGTTCATCAGGAGTGGCCGGCCCCATGCGCGAGCCCGGCGCGATCACCATGGCGCGCTGCACCATCGACGGGCTGCCTTTCTCATCGAGGAAGGAGATCAGCGCCTCGCCGGTGCCCAGCGCCTGAATCGCCTCCACGGTATTAAACGCCGGGTTGGCGCGCATCGTTTCGGCGGCGCTTTTCACCGCTTTCTGGTCTTTCGGCGTGAAGGCACGCAGCGCATGCTGCACGCGGTTACCCAGCTGACCCAGCACATTATCCGGAATGTCCGCCGGATTCTGCGTGACAAAGTACACGCCAACGCCTTTCGAGCGAATCAGGCGAATTACCTGTTCCACTTTCTCCAGCAGCACCGGCGGCGCGTCGTTAAACAGCAGATGCGCTTCGTCAAAGAAGAACACCATCTTCGGTTTGTCCAGATCGCCGGCTTCCGGCAGCTGTTCATACAGTTCCGCCAGCAGCCACAGCAGGCTGGTGGCGTAGAGTTTCGGCTGCTGATGAAGCTTTTCCGCCGCCAGGATATTGATGAAGCCTTTGCCGTCAGCGTCGCAGCGCATCCAGTCACGGATATCCAGCATCGGTTCACCAAAGAAGTGTTCTGCCCCTTGCTGCTCCAGCGCCAGCAGGCCGCGCTGAATGGCGCCCACCGAGGCGCTGCTGATATTGCCGTACTGCGTCTGAAATGCTTTGGCGTTGTCACCGATATATTGCGTCATGGCGCGCAAATCTTTGAAGTCCAGCAACAGCAGGCCCTGATCGTCGGCGATACGGAAGATAATTTGCAGCACGCCGGACTGCACCTCGTTGAGGCTGAGCAGCCGCGCCAGCAGCAGCGGGCCGAGATCGGACACCGTTGCGCGCACCGGATGGCCCTGCTGGCCGAAGATATCCCACAGCATCACCGGATTTTTCTGCGCCTGCCAGTCTGTGACACCAATCTTCGCCAGCCGCGCCAGCAGCTTTTCCGAGCCGTCGCCCGCGGCCGCAATGCCGGAAAGATCGCCTTTGACATCGGCCATAAACACCGGCACGCCGATGGCGGAGAAGGATTCTGCCAGCTTTTGCAGCGTCACGGTTTTACCGGTGCCGGTCGCACCGGTTATCAGTCCGTGACGGTTAGCCATGGCGGGCAGCAGATGCAGTTGAAGGTCAGGCGTCTGGGCGATCAGCAGTGGGGTAGTCATGATGTTTGCGCTCTCCGGCATTGCGTAATGACTCAAAGAATAGCAAGCGGTGCGCGGGAGAGAGAGGGATATTTGGGTGAAAAATAAGGGGAGTTCCGGTTGCTGCCCGCGCGATCGGCCCTTCTCCCGCGGGCGGGAGAAGGCTGGGATGAGGGGCAGCGCGCACCGACCTACCTCTTCTCTACCGCATCGAAAAACAGCAGGCTCACGCCGATGCCCTGCTGCACGTGGCTGACATTATTGCGCACCGCCACCTGCTGCGCGCCCTGCAGCATCACCACGAACGGCGAATCCTGCTGTACGCGCTGTTGCAGCGCGGTATACAGCGCGCGGCGCTGGCTGGCGTCGCTCTCACCGGCTGCGGTGCGCGTCTGCGCGCTCAGTTCGGGAATCTCCCAGCCAACGCGCCACGCCAGCGTTTTCGAGCCGCCCGGTACGTTATAGGCAAAGGCGCTGGCGTTGGTATTCGGATCCACATAGTCGGCGCCCCAGTAAATAAAGATCGACTGGAAATCACGTCCGCGCATTTTGCTCCACAGTTCCGATTCCGCCACCGGCTGCAGCTCAATCTGCACGTCGGCTTTGGCAAAGCTGGCCTGCAGCGCCTGCGCCACGTC
This sequence comes from Pantoea sp. Morm, assembly GCF_016643525.1. Taxonomy (NCBI): domain Bacteria; kingdom Pseudomonadati; phylum Pseudomonadota; class Gammaproteobacteria; order Enterobacterales; family Erwiniaceae; genus Pantoea; species Pantoea sp. Morm. Next base: position 31,555 of record NZ_VOQX01000043.1, read on the forward strand.
GATGTACGGCGGCTGATTGATCACCGTCAGCGAGAATTTGCTGCCGGGCCTGATACCGCCCTGCGCCAGGATCGCTTTAGCTTTGGCTACATCGTAATGGAACGGCTGATTCTCCAGCGCGCCATCAAAGCCCTGCGGCAGGAAGCTCTGGTGAATACGGTACTGGCCTTTCAGCAGATCGCGTGAAATGGCATTGTAATCCACCAGCCAGCGCGCCGCCTGCCACAGCGCCGGGTTACCCAGCGCCGGCTGCGCTTTGTTTTGCGTATTAAATGCCAGGTAATAGACCAGGCTCGACGGGAAGGCTTCAATGCGCAGCTGCTGGTCGTTTTTCAGCGCATCGATCTGGTCCGGGCCCAACTGGTAAGCCACATCGACATCGCCCTGCTGAATCAGCAGGCGGCGTGCACCGGCATCGGCCACGCCTTTCAGCAGGATGCGTTTCAGCTGCGGCTGCGGGCTGGCGTGCGGATTTGCGCTCAGCACCAGCGCCTGCTGCGGCACATATTGCTGGATGCTGAATGCGCCGCTGCCCGCGGAGTGAGTGTGCAGCCAGCCGTTGCCGCTGTCGTTGGCGGTGATGTGCTGCTGCACGGTTTTGCTGTCCACCACCGAGGCCACCGGCGCGGTCAGCAGGCGCAGCGCCAGATCCTGACCAATTTGCGCCGGCCACTGAATCTCCAGCTGATGATCGTTCACAACCCGCAACTGGCTGGCGATGTTGTCCGCCGTCCAGCCAAACTCAGCGAGAATAAACGACGGGGCTTTATTGAGCTGCACCGCGCGCGTTAGCGAAAACACCACGTCCTGCGCGGTCACCGGGTTACCGCTGACGAAATGCGCATCCGGTTTCAGATTGAACACCAGGCTGTGCGGCGTGCTGCCGGGCTGCCATGAGGTGGCGAGCAGCGGCGCGAGTTTTTGTGGCGCATCGCGATCGGCCTCTACCAGCGTCTGATAAATGTTGCGCTGCACGCTGTTACTGACGGTCTCAAAACTTTCTGCCGGGTCGAAGCTGATAATGCCGTCGAGCGGCACGGCCACCACCAGCGTGTCTTTTGGCGTGGCGGCCTGCAGGGCAAAGGCGCTGCTGAATAAGGTGAAGAACAATAAGAGTGCTCGCATCATGATTATCCTGAGTAATTGATGCGACGACTTTATCGCTGTCGCGCTGCTGGCTAAATGCCGGTTTGTTCTGAGCTGTGCCGGAAATAACAATTAATACCGGCAATTAACTAATCGGTTATTTTGTGCGCGCGCTGTCATATTCAGGAAATAAACCGCTCAGACGTTGCGCATTGAGCCAATAAGCGGTTATTGATAAGAATAAGCTCTGGTATGGAAGTATGATTTTTTCTGATTAATTAAGCTGAGCGACTATTTCTCACGCCGATTTGTTTCAGTCATTTGCCCAGTCTCTGGCGCTAATCTCCTGGCATTTGTACGGTTAAAAGCGCAATTCCCGCTGCGAAAGCGCGTCCACAGCGCCTGGCGACTTTTCGTCAGGTTGATGGTTTCTCATCAAAACACATTTATAATTTAATGCTTACATCCTGAAATATCTGTATCCATAAGATTGCCAGCTTGTTTGCCGATTTATAAATCTATTAACAAAAATAATTCCCTTTCTTAGCAAGTGAGAGTCGTCGCGCCATGCTTTTAGAAAAACCGACCACCAGACGTAAGTTTTTACTTGGGTCGTTGCTGGCTTTGCCATTAAGCGACCTGGTTTTAAAAGGACTGACTGCAGCCCAGGCTGCGGAAATGGCAGCACCGGACCTTGCCGACTATAAACCGATCTTTTTTAGCGCTGAGGAGTGGCAATTTATTCTGGCCGCGACCGATCGCCTGATCCCCGCCGGTGGCAACGGCAAAGCGCCGGGTGCGCTGGAAACCAACGTGCCGATCTTCATTGACCAGCAGCTGCACAGCCCGGAGTTCGGCGCAGAGATCTACCTGCAGGGGCCGTTTGATGTGCACGCGCCCGCCACCATGGGCTATCAGATCCCGTTCACGCCGCAGCAGATGTATCGCACCGGCATCAAACTGGTGGAGCAGTGGACGCAGAGCACCTACCACAAAGCGTTCTCGCAGCTGACGCTGGCAGAGAAAGACGCGGTGCTGACCAAAGTGAATAAAAACGACGGTATCGACTTCGCCGCGCTGGGCGAACCGAACCTGAAAGCCTCGCAGTTCTTCAGCCAGCTGCTTTCCGATACCAAACACGGCTACCTCGCTGACCCGATGTACGGCGGCAACAAAGGCATGAAAGCCTGGATCGCCATCGGCTTCCCGGGCGCACGCGCCAGCTTCACCGAGTGGGTGAAGCAACACAACGTACCGTATCCGCTCGGACCGGTCAGCCTGATGGGCGAACGCGCCTGAATCCCCGTATTTGGTATGTGAGACAGAAAAACATGGCACAGATTACAAAGAAAGAAGTCGACGTCGTGGTGTGCGGCCTCGGCTGGGCCGGCTCGCTGATGAGTATTGAACTGGCAATGGCCGGACTGGACGTGCGCGCCCTTGAGCGCGGCGGCGAGCGCGACTACCCGGATTTCGCTTACCCGAAACCGGCCGATGAGTACGCCTATAACGTGCGCAACAAAGTGTTCGCCACGCCAAAAGAAGTGGCGGTCACCGTGCGTTACAACATGGACCAGACGGCGCTGCCAACCCGCAAATGGGGCGCGTTTGCTCCGGGTACTGGCGTCGGCGGCGCGGGCATGCACTGGACGGCGGTACTGATTCGCCCCACGCCCACCGATATCAAACTGAAAACCTACGTCGATCAGGCCTATAAGCCCGGCATCCTGCAGGATGACATGCGCGTGATGGACTTCCCGTTCACCTGGGATGAGATCGAGCCGTATTTCTACAAGTTTGAGTTGATTTGCGGCCAGTCGGGCACCACCGGCAACCTGCGCGGGCAAATTCTGGAAGGCGGCGATCCGTTTGAAGGCCCGCGTTCCGAGCCGTATCCGTTGCCGGCGCTGGACGATACGCTGAATAACGTGATGTTCAAAGAGGCGGCGAAGAAGCTGGGCTATCATCCGTTCCCGAACCCCTCAGCCTGCGTCTCACGCGCGTGGAAAAACCCGTACGGCAACCAGATCGCTCCCTGCAACTACTGCGGCTACTGCTCGAAATATCCGTGCCTGAACTACTCAAAAGCCTCACCGCAGACGGCAGTGATGGACGCGCTGAAGCGCATGCCGAACTTCTCCTATGAAGTGCACGCGGAAGTGTACAAAGTGGTGCTGCACGACGATGGCAAAACCGCGAAGGGCGTGCTCTATTTTGACGCTGACGGCAACGAAGTGTTCCAGCCGGCGAAGATTGTGGTGCTCTCCAGCTTCCAGCTGTACAACGTGCGCCTGATGCTGCTGTCCGGTATCGGCAAGCCCTACAACCCGATCACCGAAGAGGGCGTCGTCGGGCGTAACTATGCGTTCCTGTCCAACGGCGGCGCCACGCTGTTCTTCAAAGACAAAAACTTCAACGCCTTCGCCACCGCTGGCGCGACCGGTCAGATGTTTAATGACATCTCGCCTGGCAACTTCGACGGTCCGGGACTCGGCTTCCTCGGCGGCGCCAAAATCCACAGTTCGCAGGCAACCGGTACGCCAATTGGCACCGCGCTGCCGAAGGGCACACCGAGCTGGGGCATGGGGTACAAAGAGGGGCTGGAGCAGTGGTACAACCATTCGATGAAGATCAGTATTACCACCACCTGCCAGTCGTACCGCGATATCTATCTGGATCTGGATCCGCACTACACCGACCATCGCGGTCAGCCGCTGCTGCGCATGACCTTTAACTGGAAACAGAACGAGATCAAGCTGCAGCAGCACCTGAAAGGCATCGTTGGCGACATCGCCAAAGAGCTGAATCCGGACAGCATGAGCATGAGCTTCCTGCCGATGGGCGCTGACTTTGACCTGACCAAATACGTCTCTACCCACAACGTGGGCGGCGCGGTGATGGGCGACAACCCGAAAACCTCGGCGCTGAACAAGTACCTGCAAAGCTGGGATGTGCACAACGTGTTTGTGCCGGGCGGTAACGCCTTCCCGCAGAACTTCCAGGCGAACCCGACCGACACCATCGGCGCGATTACCCTGATGGCGGCGCAGGCTATTAAAGAGCGCTATTTGCAGAATCCCGGCCCACTGGTACAGGCATAAGTACATGAAATTAAAATCATTGTTAATCGCTCACGCGGTGCTGCTGGGCAGCTGTGCGGTGCAGGCGCAGGCAGCAGATGACGCATCATTGATTAAAAAGGGCGAGTATCTGGCGCGCCTTGGCGACTGTATGGCGTGCCATACCGTAGCCGGCAAAGCGGATTACGCCGGCGGACTGGCGATTGAGTCGAACCTCGGCACTATCTACTCCACCAACATCACGCCGGATAAACAGCACGGCATCGGCAACTACAGCGAGCAGCAGTTCTCGGACGCGGTGCGCAAAGGCGTGCTGCCGGACGGCTCGCGCCTTTACCCGGCGATGCCGTACCCGGATTACGCCAAAATCAGCGATGAAGACCTGCACGCGCTGTACGTCTACTTCATGCAGGGCGTGAAGCCGGACAGCGAACAGCCGCCGGAAACAAAGCTGAGCTTCCCGTTCAGCCAGCGCTGGGGCATGCGTTTCTGGAACTGGGCGTTTACTTCGGACAAACCGTTCCAGCCGATTGGCGGCGCGTCAGCGCAGGTTAATCGCGGTGCTTACATCGTGGAAAGCCTCGGCCACTGCGGCAGCTGCCACACGCCGCGCGGCCTCGGCATGAACGAGAAGGCGCTGGACAGCAGCGACGATCGCTTCCTCGCCGGCGGCAGCCTGAATAACTGGGAGGTGCCGTCGCTGCGCGGTGTGCCACGCTGGAGCGAGCAGGAGATTGTCGATTATCTGCAAACCGGACGTAACGATAAAGCCGCAGTGGGCGGCGAGATGACGTCAGTGGTGGAGCACTCCAGCTCGTACATGACGGATGCCGATCTGCAAGCAATTGCCGCTTACCTCAAGTTCCTCGGTGGCAATCCGCCGCTGCAGGCGTACGACGTGCAGGCGCAGCAGAAGACCGAAGCGAAGCTGACAGCGGCGAAGAATCTGAGCGAAGGCGAGCGTCTGTATCTCGACAACTGCGGTGCCTGTCACTTTGTCACCGGCAAAGGCGCACCGGGGATCTTCCCGGAGCTGGATCAGGCCACTATCGTCAATGCGCAGGACCCCAGCGGGTTGATTCACACCATTCTGGCCGGTGCGCAGCAGCCCTCAACGGAGAAAGCGCCGTCGACGCTGGCGATGCCGCCGTTTGCGTATCGTCTGACCGATGATGAAGTGGCGCAGCTGGCCACCTTTATTCGTCAGGGCTGGAGCAACCACGCGCCGGCAGTAACGAAAGAACAGGTAGCGGATGTGCGGAAAACGCTGCATTAAAACGTAGCGGCGCGATCTGGCGCGCTGTCCTGATGGCAATGCCCGGCGTCGCGTGATGGCGGGCATTGCGCGATGAATCGCGCCGCTACAGTACGGTGCGATTTTTTATTGTTTAATGAAAAGTGTGCGCCACTTCCAGCACGCCGTTGATGACAAACTGCACGCCCATACACACCAGTAAAAACCCCATCAGGCGCGAAATCGCTTCGATGCCGCCTTTGCCGACCAGCTTCATGATGGCGCCGGAGCTGCGCAGCGAAATCCATAAAATCACCGCCACCGCCAGGAACGTCAGCACCGGCGCGATGGCCACCACCCACGCGGGGAAATCGACGCCGGCTTTCACCGTCGAGGCCGAACTGATGATCATCGCTATGGTGCCCGGTCCTGCGGTGCTCGGCATTGCCAGCGGCACAAAGGCGATATTCACCGTTTCACGCGGGTCGTCGCTGGCGTCGAGTTCATCCAGCTTGTGTTTGGCCTCCACCGAATGCCCGACCGGTTTGGCGGGGAACAGCATGCGAAAGCCGATAAAGGCGACAATCAGCCCGCCGGCCATGCGCAGGCCGGGAATCGAGATGCCAAAGGTGTGCAGCACCGCGTTACCGGCGTACCAGGCGACCATCATAATCAGGAACACGTAGATCGACGCCTGCAGCGCCTGGCGATTGCGTTCCTGAAAGTTCATGTCACCCGCGAGGCCGAGAAACAGCGCCACGGTGGTTAACGGGTTAGCAAGCGGCAAAATCACCACCAGGCCGAGCCCAATGGCTTTGAACAGTTCCAGCATGATTTATTCCCTGGTTAATATCAGGCGCGCAGCTGCCAGCGCAACGGTCGCCATGAATGGCGACCCTACAGTATCCTGTGCACCGATTTTTTCGTAGGGTGCGCATTTATGCGCACCGCCATGGCCGCGTAACGCAATGAAAATCCTGTTGGTTACGCATTCATGCGCGCAGCTGCCAGCGCAACGGTCGCCATGAATGGCGACCCTACAGTACCCTGTGCACCGATTTTTCGTAGGGTGCGCATTTATGCGCACCTGGACAGCATCAATGCTTCGGCGTTTCCATCGCTTCCAGCAACTCGGGGAAAAAATCTTCCAGCAAATCCGGCGTCATCAGCTCGGGATAATGAATCAGATGCTCGCGAATGCGTTCATTCACGTCTGGCAGCAGGCGCTGGGCGGCGTCGCTGGCGCTGATTTTCTTCTGCTTCATCAGGCGCAGCACGTTATCCGGCAGGTTATCCTCATCTTCCTCACTCTCCACGCCTTCCAGATCGTCCAGCTCATCCAGCAACTCCATCAGCGCTTCAATCTGCGGCGTGCGTGACTGATACTCTGCCGGCTTCTCATTCTCCAGATAGCGCAGCAGCGCGCGCACCGGCGAGCCGTCCGGCGTGGCGGGCGGTTCACTGGCGAACCAGCTGAGCAGCGCATGCTGGCTCACCTGATGCACGTGATAACCGTTGTCCACCAGCTCATCGGCGAGGATATCGGCGGTGTCGTGCTCAATCAGGCAAATGTGGGTGCGACCCGGCGTGAACTGCTCCAGCCACTGATAAATCTCCTCAATCACGCTGTCGGCGTAATGAAACGTCTGGCTGAGGTAGCTCTCATCCGGCTGGTGAACGCAGATGCGAATCAGGTCGGGATCGAAGTAAATCGCAATGTTGATGCCTTTCATGCGCGGTGTCCTGTGTGGTGCAAAACCTCACTATAGCGTCAGGGCGCGCAGAAAAACATGCTATCGCCAGCAGCCGCAGCCACTGGCGATAAAAATTACCGCAAATCAGCACGATCCAGCCCGTAAGCGCTGTCGAGCGCGCCGGGTGCCATCTGCGACAGGATCATCAGCCGGTTCCAGGTATTGATCACCGCGATCTTAAAGGTCAGCTCGCTGATCTCCACCTCGGAGAAGTACCCGCGCAGCTCGCCGTACAGCGCCTCATCAACGCCGTGCTCGCCAATGCGCGTCAGCGCTTCAGTCAGGGCAAAGGCGGTTTTCTCGCGCGCGCTGAACAGCGGCGATTCACGCCAGATCGCCACATGGTGCAGCCGCAGCTCATGCTCGCCGTCAATCGCCGCCTGCTTGATGTGCATATCGAGGCAGAACGCGCAGTGGTTGAGCTGCGAGGCGCGGATATCCACCAGATGCCTGAGCGACTTCTCCAGCGACGTGCTGGCGACGCTATTCGACAGATCCGACATCGCTTTGGCCAGCGCCGGGGTGGTTTTGAAATGGTTAACGCGTTGAGTCATGATTTTCCTCCGTCAGAACAGACGTTCAATGGTTTCGAGTGCTTCAGGTAACGCGCGGGCACGGCTGAGCGGGTCGTGCGTGCCGTCGACGCGGATAAACTGCACATCGCTGATGCCGATGTACGCCAGCGCCGCGCGCACGTACGGCGTGAACTGGTCATCCTGCATAAAGGGCCCGTGGGCAAACACGCTGCCGCTGGCCATCACGCAGTAAACTTTTTTGCCGCTCACCAGCCCGATTTTGGTGCCTTCGGGGGTAAAGGTGAAGGTGCGGCCGGCGCGGGTAATATGGTCGAACCAGGCTTTAAGCACCGACGGCAGCCCGAGGTTCCACATCGGCGATGAGATAACCAGGGTGTCGCAGGCAAATAGCTGATCCACCAGCTGTTCCGAGGTGCGAATGGCGTTACGCTGCGCTTCATCACGCGCCTCCGGTGGGGTAAAAAAAGCCCTGATGGTGAAGGCATCCAGATGCGGCAGCGGCTGTTGCGCCAGATCCAGCACCGTCTCGTGCAGATCGTGATGGCGGCTGCGCAGCTTTTCGATCAGACGCGCTGAAGCGATGCGCGACGCCGATCCCGCCAGATCCGGGCTGACTTTAATGTGCAGCACATTCATGCAGTGGTTCCTCATACGATAGAGCGATAAAAATGCAGGCCGAGCGCCTGATAGCCGCAGCGCTGATAAAACGCCTGCGCCCGGGTATTACTGATTGCGGTATCCAGTACCATACGGTGGCATCCGTACTCCCGCGCCAGCACTGCTAAGCCGTCGAGCAGCGCGGCGCCGAAGCCCTGACCGCGCAGCGCGGGATCGCTCACCAGGTCATCGACGTAGCAGAAGCTGCCGTGGATAAAATTCTCCAGCAGGCGATAACCGGCCAGCACCGCTGGCTGTCCCTGATGTTCGATACCAGCGAGGCGATAACCCTGCGCCTGCTGACGCTGCGCCTGGGCGATAAACTGCGCCTCATCCGCCAGCCGCCCGCGCAGCGCACGCATCAGCGGGTAGCAGCGCGCGAGTTGTTCTGCGGTGGCGTAATGCACAATCTTCATGGCTGTCATCCGTATTGCAGGGGGAATGCCTGCATCTTAAACTGCTATGTCTGAGCGAACAGGGCCATTACGCGTGAAAACAGGTAGGACATAGCGCAGTGGCTGAGAAAGGAGTGACGCGTGGGTTACAAAGAGATTTACCAGCGCTTCCGGCAGCAGATTCTTGCCGGACAGCTCCGGCCGGGCGATCGCGTACCGGCGATTCGCGTGCTGGCGGGCGAGCTGCAGGTGGCGCGTAAAACGGTGGAGGCCGCCTATGAAATCCTCATCGGCGAAGGCTATTTTGTCAGCCAGGGCGCGAAAGGCACGCGCGTTAATCCACAGCTGAAGCTGGCGAGCGCAGCTACGCCACCGCGCGCACCGGCGACGACGCCCGCGCTGCTGCCGGTGACCGAGGGCAAAGGCGAGCTGCGGCTCGGCATCCCGGCGCTGGACGAGTTTCCGCATAAAAAGTGGCGGCTGATGTCGGCGAAAGCGGCGCGCAGCCTGCGGCCGGACGAGATGATGATACCGCCGGTGATGGGATATGCGCCGCTGCGGGCGGCTATCGCCAGCTACCTGAACATTTCGCGCGGCCTCAACTGCCAGCCGAAGCAGATCTTCATCACCAGCGGCTACCGTGCCAACCTGCGACTGATTCTGGCGGTGCTGGCGCAGCCGGGCGACAAAGTGCTGTTCGAAGATCCCGGCTACTTCTTTGGCCAGCAGTTGCTGAAGCGCATCGCACCCAACCTGCACTATGTGCCGGTGGATGGGCAGGGCGTCGACGTGGATTATCTGCTGCGCTATCACGCCGACGCGCGCTTTGCGGTAGTGACGCCAACGCACCAGAGCCCGCTGGCGGTCAGCCTGTCGCTGCCGCGCAAACATCAGCTGCTGGCGTGGGCGCAGCAGCATGACAGCTGGATTATTGAGGATGATTACGACGGCGAATTTCACTACACGCGTAAGGTGATTCCGGCGCTGAAAAGCCTGGATGCGCATGACCGGGTGATCTACACCGGCACCTTCAGCAAAACCATGATGCCGGCGATGCGCATCGGCTATCTGGTAATGCCGCAGCACACGCTGGCGCAGTTCGGCGAGCTGGGCGAGATTCTGGAAACCGGCCTGCCGCTGCTGCCGCAGAAGATCCTCGCGCAGTTTCTCAGCGAAGGGCATTTTTATCGTCACATCAAGAAGATGCGCATCCTGTATCAGCAGCGCCGCCGCATGATGCTGGAGGCCATCGAAGCCTGCTTTCCGGGGCTGTTTACCTTTGAGCTGACCGACGGCGGCATGCACATCGTGGCGTTTCTGCGGCGCGGCACGCAGGACGTGGCGCTGGCGACGCTGTGGGCGCAGCAGGCGTTGTACGTGCGGCCACTGTCGGGCTGGTACGCGCAGACGCAAAAGCGCTACGGCCTGGTGATTGGCTACACCAATATTCAGTCGTTTGAACAGGCGAGGGCGCTGCTGGCGCGCGTGGCGGATGCGACGCTGACGTTGTTGAGGGCTTAGCGGCTACGTGGCGAGAGAAGAGGGCGCGGGGGACAGCCCGCGCCGGCTGGCATAAGGTGAGCGGCGATTCAGACGGCAGGAAGGCGGCCCCTGAACCCGCGCGAAGGAATCACATGCCGATGTATTTTTTGCCCTGCTTCAGCACTACATCGCAGGCTTTGGTTTTCAGCTTCTCACCCATCGGCGAGTTGCTCAGGCTCTGCAGATTCAGCTGCTGACCGTTGCCGGTGTTCAGCAGGCCCTGCAGCCCCTGCTGGTAATCGGTTTTCTGCTGCTGCGCGGTGGTGCTGCTCAGGCCCAGCTTGCTCAGCACCTGATCTTTCACCGACTTCACGTTGT